>JAPUKI010000263.1 GCA_027295745.1 Acidobacteriota bacterium | reverse complement strand
CTCCTCAAACAGTGGATGCTTTGATGAAGTTGGATCTCCCGGCAGCCATCGATGTGGAGATTAAAGCTTTCGGGGCAGACAAGGAATAAGCCATGGTGGAAGGCCTAATCGGGAAAAAGCTGGGGATGACGCAGGTCTTTGACGAAGACGGGAACGCCATCCCTGTGACTATTATTCAAGCTGGACCCTGCATCGTTGTACAGAAGAAGACCTTGGAGAAAGAGGGTTACGATTCAGTTCAACTGGGTTTGGTGGAGAAAAAGAAACGATAAGTCAACAATCCGTTGGAGGGCCACTTCAAGAAGGCCGGCGTTCCCCCGACGCGCCTCTTGAGAGAGTTCTCCTTTACAGAGAGCAAAGAGGACCAGGTCAATGTCGGTGATCAAGTCCTGGTCCAGAACCTCTTTCAAGCGGATGACGTGGTGGATGTCATGGGCCATACCATCGGGCGCGGATTTCAAGGTGTGATGAAGCGCCATGGGCACCACGGGGGAAAGGCTACTCATGGTTCCATGTTTCACCGGGCACCCGGATCTATCGGCGCCAGCGCTTATCCCAGCCGGGTTATGCCGGGCATGAAAATGCCCGGGAGGATGGGAAACAAGCGTTGCACGGTCCGCAATTTGAAAGTAGTTGAAATCTTTGAAGAAGATCATCTGTTGTTGGTCAAAGGAGCAATTCCCGGTAGCCGTGGCGGCTATGTATCTATCACTCCTTCCTTGGTAGAGGCATCCAAAAACCACGGATCTGTTGAATAAGTGGCAAGAACTATGGCCGAAGTAGAAGTGAAGAATCTGAAAAACAAGGTGGTCGAGAAGTTGAAGTTGGCCGACCAGGTCTTCAACTACAGTGCCAGTGAAACACTTGTCTGGGAAGCGGTGAGAGCCTACCTGGCAGCCCAGCGCAAGGGGACCCACGCCACCAAGGGGCGTGCCCAGGTGCGGGGCGGGGGGAGAAAGCCCTGGAGACAGAAAGGGACAGGCCGGGCTCGAGCAGGAACCATCCGCAGCCCTCTCTGGAGGGCAGGGGGGACAACTTTTGGGCCGACTCCCCGCAATTACACACAGGCTTTTCCGAAGAAGAAACGTCGCGGTGCCATGAAATTAGTGCTCAGCGATAAATTGAGAAACCAGAGTCTGACGGTCTTGGAAGATTTCTCTTTAGAGTCTCATCGAACCCAGGAGTTCTTGAGCGTCCTGGAGAACTTTAAGCTGGATAAGAAAGTGTTGCTGATGGATGATCGTGAGAATCGGAACCTCTACTTGAGCTCTCGAAATGTGCCTGGAGTGAAGTTGGTGGCTACGGGGGGCTTGAACGTTTACGATCTCATGAATTGCCGACACTTTCTGGTCACCAAACGTGCAATCTTGGCACTGCAGGAGGTGCTGCAGAGATGATGGAAGGCCCTTACGACATTCTGCGTTATCCGCACGTCACGGAAAAAAGCACACTCAGAAAAGAGCAGAGCAACGGACGGGTCATTGCCTTTCAGGTGCGCAAAAGCGCAAACAAGCAACGTATCAAAGAGGCGGTGGAGCAGATTTTCGAGGTTCAGGTGGAGAAGGTGAGGACGGCAAATTTTCTGGGGAAAATAAAGAGACAGGGACAAAGTCGAGGTCGACGACCGGGCTGGAAGAAGGCCTATGTCACCTTGAAACCGGGCCAAAAGTCTATTGAGTTTTTTGAAGGTGTTTAAGATCTATGGGCATTAAGCGCTACAAGCCGACTTCTCCGGGATCTCGCTTTCGGACCGTTCAAACCCAGGAGGGCTTAACGGATATCAAGCCCCTCAAGAGTCTGACTCGGGGAAAAAAGCGAATCAGTGGGCGGAATGACCATGGAAGCATTTCGGTCAGACGCCGCGGGGGAGGTCACAAACGCAAGTATCGGATCATTGATTACAAGCGGGATAAAGATGGAATCCCGGCCACGATCGTTGCCATTGAGTACGATCCGAACCGGAGCGCTCGAATCGCCCGCTTGCACTACGTGGATGGGGAGAAACGGTACATCTTGGCTCCCCTGGGCTTGAGTCCGGGTGATCAGGTCATTTCTGGACCCGACTCCGACATTGTGCCGGGAAACAATTTACCCATGATCAACATCCCGCTGGGTACGATCATTCACAACATCGAATTGACTCGGGGAAGAGGCGGGCAGTTAGCGCGCTGTGCCGGAGCATCAGCACAGCTGGTGGCTAAAGAAGGGAACTACGTACAGATCAAGCTGCCCTCAGGAGAAGTTCGGAGGGTACACATCCTGTGCCGGGCCAGCGTGGGCCAGATTGGAAATCTGGATTATGAGAATGTGTCCCTCGGAAAGGCGGGAGCAAATCGCTGGCGTGGACGACGGCCCAAGGTGCGGGGTGTTGCCATGAACCCGGTAGACCATCCTATGGGTGGAGGTGAGGGTAAGACATCGGGAGGACGTCATCCCTGCTCGCCCTGGGGCTGGAAGACGAAGGGCTTCAGGACCCGCAACAACAAAAGAACGCAACAGTTTATTGTGCGCAGACGCAACAAGAGGTAACAACAGACAGCTGACAGCTGAAAACAGACCGTTTCCGATTGTCAGCTGTCAGCTGTCAGGGGATTAAGATGCCGAGATCAGTAAAAAAAGGGCCTTTTCTGGATGATCATCTTGTCAAGAAGATCAAACACTTGAATGAAACCAATGAGAGGATCGTCATAAAAACCTGGTCGCGGAGGTCTACCATTATTCCGGAGATGGTCGGGCATACCATTGCTGTTCACAACGGAAGAAAGTTTATTCCCGTCTTTATTACCGAAAACATGGTGGGACATAAACTGGGAGAGTTTTCACCGACCAGAACCTTTAAGGGTCATACCGGCAAAAGGGAGAAGGCAGCCCGCTTGAGATAACCAGATCATGGAAGCGACGGCTACGGCAAAATACGTGAAAGGTTCTTCACAGAAAGCACGATTGGTCATCGATCTCATTCGGGGGAAGAAGGTCGAGCAGGCATTGGGTATTCTGCAGTTCTCTCGCAAAGGCGCAGCCAGGGCGATTGAAAAGGTTCTGCGTTCGGCCATTGCCAATGCAGAGGTAAAATCTGCGGCTGTCAGCCTGGAAGATCTTTTCGTGAAGGAGGCGTTTGTGAATTTGGGCGCTACCAAGTGGAAATGGCGAATGCGGCCTGCTCCAATGGGACGTGCCTTTCGAGAGCGAAGACATCAAAAGCACATCACCATCCGAGTTTCGGATGGACAGGATGAAAAGGAGTAAACGTGGGTCAAAAAGTCCATCCTTACGGATTTCGGCTTGGCTATCATTTTACCTGGAAGTCCAGGTGGTTCGCCACAAAAAACTATGGGCGACTGTTGCACGAGGACCTGAAGATCAAGGCCGAACTGAAACGTCGTTTTTACCACGCTGGAATCTCCCGTATTGAGATCGAACGAGCGGCCAACAAGTTGACAGTCATCGTCCATACCTCTCGCCCCGGGATCATCATTGGTCGGAAGGGAAGTGAAATTGACAAGCTCAAAAGTGATCTTCAGGTGACCACTGGAAGAGAAGTGTATATCAATATTCAGGAAGTGCGTAAGCCGGAGCTGGAAGCCCAGCTGGTTGCGGAATCGATTGCTCAGCAGTTGGTGAAGCGAGTGGCCTTCCGAAGAGCGATGCGCCGGGCGGTGGACACGAGTGTGAGGTTTGGTGCCCAAGGCATCAAAGTGCGCTGTGCAGGAAGACTCAATGGAGCGGAAATCGCCCGTGCGGAGTGGTATCTGCAGGGGCGTTTGGCCCTACATACGCTCAGAGCGGATATCGATTATGGATTTGCTGAAGCTTTTACCAGCTACGGAGTGATCGGCGTAAAAGTTTGGGTCTATAAAGGGGATATCTTTGATACAAAAGACCAACCCAGTGGGGGCTAATCATGTTAATGCCCAAGAAGGTGAAGTTTAGAAAGCAGCAGAAAGGTCGGACCAAGGGTAAGGCAAGTAAGGGATACACCGTCGATTTTGGTCAGTATGGTCTGAAAGCTCTGGAACCGGGTAGAATTTCGAACCGGCAGATTGAGGCTGCGCGGATTGCTATTACTCGCTATGCAAAGCGAGGTGGTAAGGTGTGGATCCGCATTTTCCCGGATAAGCCCTTTACCAAGAAGCCTGCGGAAACCCGGATGGGGAAGGGAAAGGGAGCTCCGGAAGGATGGGTGGCGGTGATTCGACCGGGCAGGATTCTTTACGAGGTGGATGGTTTGAGTGAAGAGGTTGCCCGTGAGGCGCTGAGGTTAGCCTCTCAGAAGCTGTCACTGAAAACCAAAGTTGTGACCCGGTACGGTGCAAAATGAAAGCTTCAAAGTTCAGAGAAATGTCCAGGGAAGAGCTGGAGACAGAGGCGGCAGCCTCTTCAGAACAGCTTTTCCGCCTGCGCCTTCAAAAGGCGACCGGGCAACTGGAGAATGTGATGAAGATAGGACAGGTTCGCAAGGACCTGGCCCGAATCAAGACAGTATTGACGGAGAAGGAAAAGGAGAAAGAGAAGGAACAGGGGTTCAGTAAATGACAAAAAAGACGAGGAGCACCAAAGTCGGACGAGTGGTTTCAGACGGAATGGAAAAGTCCGTGGTGGTTGCTGTAGACCGGCTCTTTAGACATCCCTTTTATGGCAAGACGATCCGTCGCACCCGGAAGTTCATGGCGCATGATGAAGAGAATGCGTGTCAGGTGGGAGATAAGGTCAAGCTCGAGGAAACTCGTCCCCTGAGCAAGCGAAAACATTGGGTTGTAGCAGAGATCCTCGAGAAGGCGAAAGGGTGACAGAATGATCCAGATGCGGACCAAGTTAGCAGTGGCGGACAACTCGGGTGCTCGGAAGTTGGCTTGCATTCTTCCAGTGGGTGGCGGCACCGGGCGGGTTGCCGGTTTGGGAGATGTGATTACAGCTTCTGTAAAAGAGGCCAGCCCGGATGGAGCGGTCAAGAAGGGAGATGTGGTCAAAGCAGTCATTGTCCGAATGCGCAGAAACAATCGGCGGCGGGATGGGACCTACATCAAGTTTGACGAGAACGCGGCAGTCCTCATTGACGCCCAAAAAGAACCCATTGGAACCCGTGTTTTTGGGCCGGTAGCTCGGGAACTGCGCGAACGGCGCTTCTTGAAAATCGTGTCGCTGGCGCCCGAAGTCCTGTGAACCAACATGTTGCACATCAAGAGAGATGATGAGGTTCTTGTTCTGACCGGGAAGGACCGTGGAAAGAGGGGAAAGGTCTTGCGCATTTCCTCGGGTGGAGAGCGGGCTGTGGTTGAGAATCTTAATATGCTTCGACGGCATACTCGTCCCAATCCCCAAAGGAATATTAAGGGGGGAATTGTGGAGAAGGAATCCCCGGTGAGGCTTTCCAATCTGATGGTGATTTGCCGGGAGTGTGGCAAGCCGACAAGGGTCGGTTTCAAGCTGCTTACGGATGGGCAGAAGGTGCGAATCTGTAAAAAGTGCGAGGGCACTATCGACAAGTAGGAAGAGAGAGCAAGAGAGAGCTATGGCACGACTGGCGCAAAAATACCACGAAAAGGTTGTCCCTGCCTTGATGCAGGAGTTCCACTACCAGAGCATCATGGAAGTGCCCAGGCTTGAGAAAGTCGTCATCAATGTTGGTTTGGGCGCCGCCATTCGCGAGCCCAAGCTGCTGGATGCTGCTTCGGAAGAATTGGCCGCCATTACGGGCCAGAAGCCCATCACCCGGCGGGCCCGCAAGGCCATTGCTGCCTTTAAGCTCCGTCAAGGGATGCCCATTGGGGTCATGGTGACCATCCGAGGGAATCGAATGTATGAGTTTCTTGATCGCCTGGTCAGCATTGCCCTCCCTCGGGTCCGTGACTTTCGAGGTCTTTCTGCGCGTGCTTTTGACGGGAGAGGCAACTACACCCTGGGGGTGAAAGATCAATTCATTTTCCCGGAACTTGATATGGGAAAAACCGAACAGATACACGGAATGAATATCACGCTCGTGACAAGTGCCAAGGTGGATGAAGAGGCCCATTTTCTGCTGGCTCAGATGGGAATGCCCTTTGCCCGGATAGAAGAACCCAAGGCTGTTGTGAATTAGAGAAGAAGGAATTCATGGCCAAAAAGTCGCTAATAGCTAAACAAAGAAAACCCCCCAAGTTCTCAACTCGCGCCTACTCGCGATGCCAGCGATGCGGAAGATCTCGAGGTTACTTACGGAAATTTGCGCTGTGCAGAATCTGTTTTCGACAACTGGCCCTGCAAGGCGAGATCCCCGGGGTCACCAAGGCCAGTTGGTAGCAAAGGAGTGCTAGAGAATGTCAATGACGGATCCTATTGCTGATCTATTGACTCGAATTCGCAATGCCCAGATGGCCAGGTTTGAGACCGTGGAAGTCCCCTTTTCGAATACCAAGGTAGAGATTGTCAAGATTCTTGAGGAAGAAGGTTATATCTTTGGGCATTCAGTGAAGCATACTCAGCCTTTTGCTACTTTGACCATCCACCTGAAATACCAGTCCTCACAGGAGCCCATCATCCGGTGTCTCAAGCGAATCAGCAAGCCGGGTCGGCGGGTCTACGCGAGGAAGGATGACATCCCACTGGTTTTGGGAGGTTTGGGGATCAATATCCTTTCCACCTCCAGTGGTGTCTTGACGGGCAAGAAGGCCAGAATAAAGGGTGTTGGCGGCGAGATCTTGTGTGAAGTGTACTAATTATGTCGCGTGTTGGAAAACAAGAAATTGAGGTTCCGTCGGGTGTCAAAGTCACCATTGAGAAGGAGCATGTCCGGGTTGAGGGACCTCGGGGAAGCCTGAAGACTTCTCTGCCAGCCTCGATCAGGGTGGAACTCAGGGACAGTCATCTCGTGACCCATCGGGACAGTGAAACAAAACAGGTGAGAGCTTTGCACGGATTGACTCGTTCCCTGTTGGCCAATGCAGTTGCGGGAGTGACCCAGGGCTTTACAAAGGAACTGGATCTTGTGGGGATCGGATATCGAGCCGAGGTCAAGGGGAAGGCTCTCAATCTCACTTTGGGATTTGCGCACTCCATCGAGTTTCCCATCTCTGAGGGAATTGAGATCCAGGTTCAGCGGACCAAGAAACCCATAGCAAACTATGTTGCCTCCATCGTGGTGAGCGGAAGGGACAAACAACGTGTTGGGCAGGTTGCCGCTGATATTCGCATGCTTCGTCGCCCCGATCCCTATAAGGGAAAGGGCCTCCGTTATGCCGACGAACTGATCAAATTGAAGGTCGGTAAGAAGGGGGTTTGATGGGAAAGCAGTTAACCAGAAGAGTGAGAAGGCTGAAGGTTCGCAGGAAAATCCGCAGCAAGATCAGGGGAACACAGGAGCTGCCACGGCTGTGTGTGTTTCGGAGTCTCAGGCACATGTATGCGCAGTTGGTAGCTGATGATCAGGGAAAAGTTATCGCCGGGGTGTCGACGTTGAAGATAGACGGCAAGAAGGTCAAAAACAGCAATACTATGGAGGCAGCCAAGAAAGCGGGTCAAGCCATTGCCCAAAAGGCGCTCGAGAGTGGGGTCAAGAGGGTGATTTTCGATCGCAGTGGCTATCTCTATCACGGCCGCGTGAAGGCCCTGGCGGAAGCCGCCCGGGAAGCCGGTCTGCAGTTCTAGAAAGAGTCCATGGTTGAAACAGAAACAAGGGGAGAAGTTACCGATCATGTCATATCGATCAACCGAGTGACCAAGGTCGTCAAGGGTGGAAAGAATCTGAGCTTCAGTGCCCTGGTCGTGGTGGGTGACCAGCAGGGTCGTGTGGGATATGGAATGGGTAAGGCAAAGGAGGTCCCGGCAGCGATTCGCAAAGGGATCGACAAGGCCAAGAGAACCCTGGTCGAAATTCCTATGAGCGGCTCCACAATTCCTCACGCGGTCATGGGAACTTTTGGTTCAGGACGGGTGATGCTCAAGCCAGCCCCGGAAGGAACAGGCGTGATCGCCGGCGGTGCAGTCCGCGCCGTCATGGAAAAGGCCGGGATCAAAGACGTGGTGACCAAATCGCTGGGTTCAGCCAATCCCACCAACATCGTCAAGGCAACGTTCCAGGGGTTGCTCCAGCTGCGCAGTCCAGATCAGGTTGCCAAAACTCGTGGGATTGCGCTTGAGGATTTGTAATGGCCAAAGGCAAGACCATTCTCATCAAATATTTCCGCAGCAGCATCGGCCGTCCGGAGCGTCAGAAGAGAATCCTTCGGAGCCTGGGGCTCAAAAAGCTCAACCAGGTGATTGAGCGCCCGGACAACCCGGCCACGCGGGGCGTCGTCGCCAAGATTCCTCACCTGATCCAGATTATTGAAGGAGAAGAGAAGTGAGCCTCGAACTGCATCGGTTAATTCCCGCCCGGGGAGCCAATAGAAAACGCAAGCGTGTGGGACGGGGGCCGGGATCCGGTCATGGCCAGACCTCATGTCGGGGCGACAAGGGCCAGAAGTCCCGTTCCGGTTACTCGAAGCGAGCCGGCTTTGAAGGGGGTCAGATGCCCCTCTACCGGCGACTCCCGAAGCGGGGCTTTCACAATATTTTTGCCGGCAAATATGCCATCCTCAATGTCAGGAGCTTAAACCGTTTCGATGAAGGAACCACCGTGACACCTGAACTTCTCCTGGAGAAGGGTTTCCTCAAAAAAATAGAGGATGGTCTGCGCATCTTAGGTGAAGGGAAACTGGAGAAGAAGCTCACCGTTCACGCGCATCATTTTAGTGACTCGGCCCGAAAGAAGATCGAACAGGCGGGCGGCACTGTAGAGGTGCTCGGTTAATGCCAACTCTGGGCCCCGTGCTCGGCAGTATCCGGAACGTCCTTAATATCCCTGACCTGCGTACGCGCGTCCTGTTCATGCTGGGGCTGCTTGCCGTGTATCGCATGGGGAGCTGGATTCCCACTCCCGGAATTGACACGCTGGCACTACAGCAATTGTTCGACCAGCAGGCAGGCACCATCTTCAGCTTTCTTGACATTTTTTCTGGCGGGAACTTAAGTCGCCTGTCGATCTTTGCTTTGGGCATTATGCCCTACATCACGGCCTCCATTATCCTGCAGCTGTTGACCGTCGTGTGGCCCTATCTGGAGCGCTTGTCAAAGGAAGGGCAGCTGGGTCGAAAGAAAATCACCCAGTACACGCGCTATCTGACCGTGGCCCTGGCCTTGTTTCAGAGTTTCGCCACATCACTGGCTCTGGAGCGGACGGCTGCCGAACCTCCCATTGTCCCCAGTCCCGGGTGGGGCTTTCGCTTCATGACCATGCTGACCTTAACCACGGGAACCGCTTTTGTCATGTGGATTGGGGAGCAGATTTCCGAGCGCGGCATTGGAAATGGGATATCGCTGATTATTTTCGCTGGCATTGTGGTGGGCCTGGTACCGGCCGTGATCTCCCTGGGGCAGGGCTTGCCTCCGCCCCTGGGGACGGGTGAGCGCAGTATCTTCAGCATCCTTTTTCTATTGATATTGATGGTCGGGGTTACGGCCGCCGTGGTTTTTGTTGAACGGGGCCAGAGGCGCATCCCCATCCAGTATGCCAAGCGTGTGGTGGGACGAAAAATGTACGGGGGGCAGTCTACCCATCTTCCCTTGCGGGTCAATTCGGGAGGCGTGATTCCGGTGATCTTTGCGGCTTCCATTGTGGCCTTTCCATCCACTCTGGGTCTGGTGTTTGAGACTCCGTGGATGCAAGGGATGGCCACCCAGCTCCAGCAGGGATATCCTCTTTACAACCTGCTTTACGTCACGGGAATCATCTTCTTCTGCTTCTTCTATGTCAGTATTATTTTTAACCCCGATGAAGTCGCCGACAACATTAGGAAGTACGGAGGATACATACCCGGGATCCGTCCGGGAAAACGCACGGCTGAATTCATCGATCGAGCACTGAGCCGCCTGACAGCGGCAGGTGCCATTTATCTGGTTTTGGTTTGTCTTTTACCGGAGTTCCTCATTACCGGCTTCAAGGTTCAGCCGATCCCTTTTATTGGGCCAGCGATTGACAACTTCTTAGTCCAATATGGTCTGGGTTACATCACCACAGGTCTGGGTGTGACCTTTTACTTTGGCGGCACCTCACTGCTCATCGTGGTCGGTGTCGCTATGGATACTGTCCAACAGATTGAATCGCAGTTGATTATGCGCCACTATGAAGGATTCCTGAAGAAAGGAAGGATTCGAGGGAGAAGGGGTTGATAGAGGACAACATCTTCGTATTGTTGGGAGCGCCTGGGGCTGGAAAGGGAACCCAAGCAGAAAAGTTGGCCAGGGAGTTTCATTTGAACCTTTTGGGGACGGGTGATCTTCTACGAGAGAAAGCGCGGGAAGAAACCCAAGTGGGAAGTCAGGTGGGCCAGATCATAGAGAGAGGGGAATTGGTGCCAGACCAATTGGTGGCTGATGTGGTTCGTGAGCGCATGGGGTCTTCAGGCGGTGCCGGAGGTTTCCTGTTGGACGGTTTTCCCCGCAACTTGGCCCAAGCTGATCTTTTGGAACAGATGGCAGGAAATACTCCAATTGGGGTAATCAACTTTCGAGTGGATGAAGAAGTCCTGGTGAAAAGGTTGTCGGGACGGAGATTTTGCATGGAATGTGGTAAGATCTGCAATGTCTACTTCTCACCTCCTGGTAAGGAGGATGTGTGTGACGCTTGTGGAGCAAAGCTGATTCATCGTCCAGATGATCGCCCCGAGGTCGTCCGGAAGCGTCTTCAAGTGTACCGGGAGGAGACGGAACCATTAGTTGCTTTTTACTCGAATAAGGAAGGGTTCTTCGGAGTTAATGGGAACCTTGATCCTCAAGCTGTGTTTGAGGAGATATCAGGTAAACTGCTGAGGCTTAAGGAACATACCGGCAATCCACCTTTGAGTGTTGACCGGTAGTCGCGGCATGATTATTTGTAAGGGAAAGGCGGAACTGCAGAAGATGAGAGAAGCGAACCTGATCGTGGCACGGGTACTGAACCATTTAGGGACCTTGGTCAAACCAGGCGCAACGACCGCCGAACTCAATCGAACGTCCGAAGAAATGATTATCAAACTGGGAGCTCGACCGGCCTTTAAGGGTTACCAGGGCTACCCGGCGGCCCTTTGTGCGTCGGTGAACGATCAGATTGTCCACGGAATTCCAAACGATGGGACTCTGCAGGAAGGGGACATCATCGGCTTGGATGTGGGCGTTCACTATAAGGGATATTGTGGAGATTCCGCCTGGACATTCCCGGTGGGCGAA
>JAPUKI010000262.1 GCA_027295745.1 Acidobacteriota bacterium | reverse complement strand
TGAATGAGATTCAGGATGCTCTTGGCGAATTCCGGCAGGCCATTGAAATCTATGGTGACACCGCGGCAGCCCTGGATTCCCTCATGTTTGCAGGAATGATAGAAGAAAACATGAACAACCTCTCGCGGGCCATCTTTTACTACCAGACCGCTTTCTACCAGTACCCGGAAAGTGAATTGGCCTCCCAGGCTCAGTTCCGATTGGCTCGATGCTACATGTTGATGGGGGCGATCGGGGAAGCCCTGGAGGAGCTGCAGAAGGTTCGACTCAACTATCCCCAATCCCCCGAAGCCCGGCTGAGTCTAGATGCTTCCTCCAGCATCTACCGCCTCTTTTTCTCAAACAAACTCACGGAGCTCTATCGTCAAAGCGCTATCACCACGCCACAACTGGATAACCCCACTCAAATTGAGTTCGTTTCAGACGGCAATCTTCTGCTCCTGGACAAGAACAGAATTCTCACCATAGGAGTGGATGAGAAAACCGTAAACGCCGGCCGAAGCAACAGTGCCAGCCTCTTTGTGGATAGAGAGGGTAGGGTGCACAACGTGACGGACCGTGCTATCCGGAGTGGCGGGCAAAACATCCTGGTCCAGTTTATGGACAAGGACAAGCTCAAAGTCTTTGACAAGATCAAAACTTTTGTCCAGAACTCGTTTGGAGAAAGTTATGTGGGGGGAGACAAAGAGGGAATTTGGGGACTTCAGCTGCAAGGCCGTAACTTTCTAGCTGTTCCCCTGCCTGGGGCTAAGATTGGCAAGGTCGCGCGTCTTCGCGTGGACAGCCGTGGTGCTCTGTATGCACTCGACCAGAACCGCCAGATGATGAACATTGTGGATCGGGACGGCACCTTGATCAGGCAGATCAGCGCAAAAAGCTACGGGATTGACCGTATCCAGGACTTTACCATCGACTTTTTCGATAATCTCTACTTGCTCAACAGAGATGGCGGATTTGTCGTGCTACAGAATTTGTACGGTTCCGAAAACAAACTCGCAGTATTGGCCCGAATTCCGACCACCGTGAAGAAGCCAAAAACGATCGGCGTGGATCGTGCGGGTCGGGTCTACGTCGCTGGTGAAAAAAATCTCGAAAGTTTTAGCTGAGGAATCGATGACAATGAATCTCATGATGTCCAATCGGTGCCAACGACGACCAGGGAACGACCCTTGCCTGTTGTTTGTGAGAAGAAGTTCTGCCCGGGAGACAGCCGGCCTGGTGGTGCTCTTGTGCTGCTGGGCAAGTCCCTTGGCCCAACAGGAGGAGGGTGTTTACCAGAGCGCCAAGGGATTGTTCCATGCCGGTTACCTGGCACCGCCTCCCCAACCCCAGGCGCAATCCACACCGGCCGAGGCGCAACCGGCCGAGGCGCAATCCACACCAACTGAGGCCCGTGTGCCCATTTTAAATACCAACCTCAGCCAACTGCAGGAGTATATGGGAATCCGCTACCGCATCACCCAACTCTTGGAGGACTGTGAGCAAGTGCCCGTGGATGCCAATTCCACCTTTTACGCCGGGGATCAGATTCGGCTTTCTCTGGAAAGCAATACCGACGGGTATCTGTATATCCTCAACCAGGGGACAAGTGGTTCCTGGAACTATATCTTTCCCCATCTCACCATCAACAGCGGTGACAACTTCATTCGCAAGGGAGTGGAGTACACGATTCCCCCACGTTCCTGGCTGCGTTTTGATGAAACTCCGGGTGATGACGTACTGATCATCTTGCTCAGCAAAATTCGCCTGGATCCTTTTGAGAGCGGTATTATTCGCCAGCAGCGCGCTTCTCCCCAGCGGCCCTTGACTGCCGAAATCATCAGCGAACTCAACGATCACATCAAGACGAGGGCCCTGGTCTTCGCCGAGGAATATGCTCCCGTGCAGCATCAAATGGTTGACAAGCCTCAAATACAGAATGTGTATGCGGTGAACCTGAATCCTGACTCCTATTTTGTGACTCAACTGGTTCTTCGGCATCTTCCATCTGCTGACCGTTAACCTACTACTAGTACCTCGCTCCCCGACTGACCAAACGAGGTGCGACACCTCTGCAATGGAAACCAACAAGCTATTAGAGCACTGGCAAGACGAAGGGGACTTTCGTTTTCTTTACCAGCAGTTGGCGGAATCCGACAAGGATCCGGAGCGGAAAGGCTTCTTCGCTGAGATGGCTGACATTGAGAAACGGCACCAGGACGTCTTTGCTGAATTGTTGGAGAAGCAGGGTGTTCCCTTACCGAACTTTTCTCCGGTTCTGCGGGTGCGTCTGTTAGCCCTGGTAGGGAGGATATGGGGGGTCGATGTGCTGCTGCCTTCGATTATTCGGTCCGAAGCCAGCGAGACACGCGAGTTTCTCCGAGAGAGCATCTCGTCGGAGGGAGAGATGAAGGAGGTCATTCGTCAGTTGGCCCGCGAGAGTGGGGAACACGCTCAGGAACTGATGAAGTTGGGGGACTTTAGCGGTGAGCCCTGGCACCGTGTCAGCAGTGGAGGGTTCCTTCGCAATGTGATTTATGGATTCAACGATGGGCTAACCGCCAATTTTGGTCTGGT
>JAPUKI010000261.1 GCA_027295745.1 Acidobacteriota bacterium | reverse complement strand
GTTCGTCTCCCTTTTTCAAGGGCAAGGTTGTATCAAATCTCAACCCGGCCGTGCTGAGATCATGGGTCTTGGAATCAAATGGCGCAGCTGAGACACGCTCGTCATCGGTAGCATTGAGGACGGAAACGGAGACCGGGACTTCCGATTGAATCCGGGGAATGGCCCTCTTTTTTAGGGCCTGTACATTCTCGGGTATGGAGATCGCCACATATTGAGTCTCCGTTGGAGAACTCTTGACGATCTCCGTTTCAGAGAAGAAAATGGCTTCCCCATCCCCAAATTGAATCTTGACCTTTTCTCCCGGCTTGAAGTGGGCAGGGGTAGGCTCTGCAAGCTTTAACCAGACTTCCTCTCTGAAGATCTTGGTCACAGCAGCTGCAATCTGGCCGTCAGATTCTCCTGAAATGGACCGGATGGAGAGGGCGCAACCGGTCTTCAGGCAATCGTCCGGGCCCGCCGCCGACTGCTCACCAGCCTGTTGAATAGCGGTTGTCTCGTCCATGAAACCCAGGGAGTTCTTAAACGGATCTACGGAGAAAAAAGAACGCTCACCCCACGGCTGGCTGAGAATCTGCTCGTCCACTGAGGCGCAGCCGCCACTTTGAGCTCGTTCGAACACCGCTTCGATATCCTCTACAACAAAAATGAGTCGGTGGGAACTGGAGGAGGTTTGGGAAGAATCTCCCTCCCCAGACAAGTCATTGCAAATGAGGATCACTCCCCCACATTCAAAGTGATGTTGGCCGGGAGAAACTCTTCGACCGGGTGTTCCAAGCAAGTGACTGTAGAACTTCTCGGCTTGATCGATGTCCGACACAGGAAGGACAACCTGGTAGAGCCTCAGGGGCATGTCATCCTCCGCAGATCTTCTTCATGAGTCTCCAGCCGGGTACACGAAATCCTCACTAAAACACAGACATCAGCCATATTTGGTCCCAGAATCATCATACTAATTCATTCGCGATGACTACAAATCAGGAGGTCCTGATTGGCTAGGCCGAAAAGGGAATCGGAGTAGTGCCTCGTCCTAGGAATACCATGACATTTGCTGATGGGTCTTGCGAGGTGAGATCAAGGAGCGAGGAGAAGGCGATGCAGGGATATCGGCGACGACGAGCGACACAGAGGTCGCCCGCAATCCCCATCAGCCCGAAGGGTGGCGGCGGGACGGCATCGATTTCTTTGTCGCTCCTCCTCCCCGATGTCACAGACATCACCTCGTCGTCGCTTCGCGAACTCGACGCCGTCGCACTCGCCACAAACGTAATGGTATTCATGGGACGAGACACTAAAGCTTCATGGGCATGAGCACATACTGATGAAGGTAATCCCCTTGTGGTTTAGGTTTCAGGAGGCCTTGGGTTTCCTCATCACGGAGTTCCAGCTCGATTTCTTCACTCTTCAGGCCCACCAGAAAATCGACGAGGTATTGGGCATTAAACCCGATCCAAAGCGGTTCACCCTGGTATTTTGCGGGTAAACTCTCCTGAGCTTCTCCGATGTCCGTGCCACTGGAATGAATGTCAAGCTGGTTTTCTTTGATTGACAACCGGACTGCATGGGATTCCTCATCGGCCATAATTGAAACACGCCTCAGGGCATCAGAAAACTCCACGGTGTTCAACACGACTTGCTTATCATTCTCTTTGGGGATAACCATGTCATAGTTTGGAAACTGCCCCGTTAAGATGCGTGCCACAAGCAGCCTGTCGCCAGCTCTGAAGAACAGGTGGTTCTCATTACTCCCAAACTCTATGTCGGTAGCATCATCCGCCGTCAATTTACTCAGCTCCGTGAGCGCCTTTTTCGGAACCAGGACCTTTTTCTCTTCTTCCAGGCCTGCAATCTCCACACTGCGGGAAATGAAAACCAGCCGATGGCCATCAGTCGACACGAGCGTGATACTTCCCGGTTTAAGGATCATCAAGGCCCCATTCAGGGTATAGCGAGTTTCTTCCTGGGTGATGGCGAAAAGACAACTCGTGCTCATATAGTGGAGTGGTCCAGCCGGGAGAGCAACTGATTTTGTGTCCACCGAAGGAACTTCCGGGAAATTTTCCTTGGACAAGCTTGCGATCTTAAATTTGGACCTCTCACAGGTAACCTGAATCCAATTCTGCCCGTCGCTCTTGAAATGAATATCTGCCTCGGGAAGAAACCGAACAATGTCAAAAAGTTTGCGCGCTGACACGTTCGCCGTTCCGGCCACCTTTATACTGGAAGAACATACGCATTGGACTGTGATATCCAGATCGGTTGCGGTTATGACCAGGGCATTGGCGGTGGTTTCTAACAAGATATTGGAAAGGATGGGAACGGTTGTCTTCCTTTCCACGCCCCCTTGGACATACTGAAGTTCTTTGAACAGCTCCCCTTTCTTGACCACAAAATCCACAATTCACTCCCTTTCTGTAATCATTCCCTGCTCCTGTCACAGAAGAGATGACTCACTGCATGGCCTGAACGAGCTTGTTTAACGTGTTCTTGAGCTGGGGATCCTTGTTGCGTAAATCCTCAATCTTCCGGATCGAGTGAAGTACCGTTGTATGGTGCTTCCCCCCGAACTTCCTTCCGATTTGAGGCAGTGAACTCTCAGTCTTTTCCCGGCACAAAAACATGGCAATTTGGCGGGGCTCAGCCACCCTGCGCGAATTGTTTTGCGCTTTGAGCTCTGCGACTTTCAAAGAGAAATGATGGGCAACCACCTTCTGGATACCCTCTATGGTAATAACGCGAGCATTCTTTTCCGTGAGATTTTTCAGAACTTCCTGGGCCAGCGAGAGCGTAATCCTCTCTCCAGTCAGGCTACTGAATGCAGCCAGTCGCACCAGGGAACCCTCCAGTTCTCGAACATCTGACTTCACATTCGTAGCAATGAAAAAAGCCACTTCATCAGGCAGGCTGACATTCTCAAATTCCGCTTTCTTTCGGAGGATGGCAACCTTTGTCTCCACATCCGGGGGTTTCATTTCCGCCATTAGACCCCATTCAACACGACTGTGCAGTCGCTCCTCTAAAGTGGGAATCTCTCGGGCCGGACAATCGCTGGTCATGACGATCTGCTTCTGGGAATCATATAAGGCGTTGAAGGTATGAAAAAACTCCTCCTGGGTGCGCTCTTTGCCAGCCAGAAATTGAACGTCGTCCACCAAAAGCACATCGATAGTACGATATTTCTCTCTGAACTGGATGGTTTTGTCATAGCGGATGGAGTTGATCAACTCGTTCATAAACTGCTCAGAGGACATGGACAGGAGCCGCGTTTGCGGAGCTTGAGTCTTGATGCAGTGCCCCATGGCATGCATCAGGTGGGTCTTCCCAAGCCCCACTCCCCCATAAATAAAGAAGGGGTTATAGGCCTTGGCAGGCTGCTCCGCTACGGCAACTGCCGCAGCGTGAGCAAACTGATTGCAAAATCCCACTACAAAACGACTGAAAGTGTACCTGCCATTGAGATGGCAAAGTGCGGCATCCTGACAAGGCTCCCTCAGGGCTTGCGCCAGCCGTTTCTCACTCAATGCTCCCTCACGGGAATCATCGTCGGAGACGAAGGAAACCCGAAACTCATCCAGTTTCAATTCAGACAAAGACGCCTGGATCACTTCGGAGTAGTTCTCGGCGAGCCAATACTTGAAGTGTTTGTTGGGAACCCGAACAACCAGCTTTTTCTGACCGAGATCCTGTTTTTGAAGGAAGGTTGGCTTAAACCATATGTCAAAGTTCTGATAGGAAATTCGCTTCTCAATACGGGAAAGCACATTATCCCAGAGCTCCATAGCCATCCCCTTATTCACAAACCCAATGCAAATTCCGTATGAATTGGGCCCTTTCGACACTGAGTTGGAACCCACCAGTTTCCACAGTAATTTCCACAGCTGTGGAAAACCCTTCCGCTTCCCTATAGTGAGAGTGTGCCCAGGAAGGTAAGAACTTACCACGAGGGAAAATGGCCTTCAATGACTTTTTTGGCAAAAGACGGAAATCAAAATCCCTCACCTCGCGCCGGCCTTGCCAATAGAGCTTTTCACCGAATGTTGAAGTTTTTTTCCTGAGAATCTCCTTGAGAAATTGTGAAGGTTCAGCATATTTCCTTTCGCCAAGCCAACTTGCAGAAAAAATCCTCTCCTGGGGGAGGGAAGTCATCAGTTTCCCCATGTGCCTTTTGATATTTTTACCGTTTTGGGTGTTTGTCACACCTCACTCGGATGAGAAGTGAGGGGAAAGTTTGTCGCAAGTGGCCTCTAGATCCTCAGGAACCACTCGTGTCTGCCCGATCACCGAAACAAAGTTGGCATCTCCTTCCCAGCACGGAACAACATGGAAGATGCAAGTGACCCGCTACCCCGGCTCCAGCACTTTTACCGATATTGAATCCAACCTTGAAGCCATCGGACTGATAAACGCGTTCGCACTCACGGGCCAACACCGTCATTTCATTCAGCTCGGCAGGCGAAACGGCACCGAGGTTGGCGACATGCCTGGGGGTGACGATCAGCAAATGGCCTGTTGTATAGGGATAAGGTATTCAGACAAAGGAAGGTGTGCTCTTGAGAAAGCAGAATGAAGCTTTACCGATTCTCGGCCTGGGAGGCAAGAAGGCAAAAAAGACAGGCCGTTTTCCGGCGGCTCGAAGAGATGTATTGGAAACGCCACGGGGTCCAGAGGTGATCCATCTACGAGTTGATCAATTCTCTCAAGTCCTTACCCGGTTTAAAGTAAGGCACTTTCTTGGCAGGGACAAAGACCTTCTCGCCGGTTTTCGGGTTACGGCCCTCTCGAGAGGATCTTTCTCGAAGCCGAAAACTCCCAAAGCCCCGGAGTTCTACTTTTCCTCCGCCCTTCAAGGACTCAACGATGCTGTCTAGGACCGCCTGAACGATTGCTTCTGCATCTTTCTTGCTCAAAACCGAATTCTTGGCTACTTCATCGATCAGGTCAGCTTTCGTCATCGCCGTCCTCCGTTGCCTCCTCGACCTTCGTCTTCAATTGACCCAATTCATCACCCGCGATATCCCCAATGGAGGCAGTGGCTACTTCGGGCTTATACGCCCAGCCCTCATCCCCTTCAGTATCATCTGTCAGCGCCTTCACAGACAGGCCAATCCTGCGTTCCAACAAAGTTAACTTGATGATTTTCACATCCAGCTCCTGGTCAACTTCAAAATGGTCCTCCGGATTGTCGATGTGGCTATCAGCAAGCTCCGATACGTGGCAAAGCCCTTCAATCCCCTCGCTCAGCTCCACGAAAACCCCAAAGCTAGTCAACCGGACGATCTTGCCATGCACCACATCCCCAATCTGATGTTGAGAGAAAAACTCCTCCCACTTGTCGGGTTCAA
>JAPUKI010000260.1 GCA_027295745.1 Acidobacteriota bacterium | reverse complement strand
TTGCCCACGGAGGAGGAGGCTCGAATCGCTCTGCGCACTCAACAGATTCTTGCCCACGAAAGTGGCGTTCCCGACACAGCCGATCCGCTGGTAGGTTCCTATTTTGTGGAAACCTTAACCAATCAATTGGAAGAGGGGGCTTGGGGATACTTCGACAAAATTGATTCCATGGGAGGTATGATCGAGGCCATTGAGACGGGTTGCCCCAAAAGGAGATCCAAGAAGCCTCCTATCGCTATCAGAAGGCCGTGGAAAGCAAGGAAGAGATCGTCATCGGCGTGAACGAGTGTGTCAACGACGATACCCCCCTGCGGATCAAGACCCTGCACATCAGTCCTGCACTTCGGGAACACCAGGTTCAACGCCTTCAGACACTTCGAGCACAGAGAAATCATCAGGCCGTAAAACAGACGCTTTCTGAACTCAAAGGAGCCGCCCAGTCCGATCAGAACCTGATGCCTTTTCTAATCCACTGCGTCAAGGAATACGCAACCCTGGGCGAGATCTGCTATACCTTGAAGGAGATTTTCGGTGCCTATCAGGAACCGAGCTTCTAGCCCGTACTATGCGTAGGGTTGCACCCAAAGCCCCCGCAAGCGCACTGTATGGTACGCTGAGAGCTCAACACCGTCAGGACAAGGCATTTCTGGCAAGGGACATCGGCGAGGACGAGAGACACGGAGATCGGCCACAAACGGCACCGTATTCATGGAGCGAGACACTACTAATGCCGGGACAGAAAATCCGAGTCTTAATTGCTAAACCAGGGCTGGACGGCCATGACCGAGGAGCAAAAGTGGTGGCTCGAGCACTGCGCGACTCGGGGATGGAAGTCATCTACTCAGGCCTGCGCCAGACCCCTGAACAAATCGTCCAGGCGGCCCTACAGGAGGATGTGGATGCCGTGGGCCTCTCCATCCTGTCAGGTGCTCATATGACACTCTTTAGCCGAGTTGTAGGACTCCTTAAGGAGAACCAAGCGGAGGATATTTTGGTCTTCGGAGGGGGCATCATTCCTGACGATGATATTCCTAAACTCAAAGAGATCGGTGTGGACCGAATCTTTCAACCCAACGCCCATACTTCCGATATCATTGATTTTCTGAAAGAAACCTTACATGAGGAGAAACACTAGCATAATCCGGGCTAATCTCTTCAAGAACTGACTTGCAATGAAAAAATTCGTCGGCGCCGTCCTGCTGATCCTGCTTATCCTCTTTGCCCTCCAGGCATCGCGGCGGGCCCCCGCCCCCTCAAGCCAGAGCGTCCCACAAGAGGAGGTTCGGATCGTCTCTCTGGCTCCTAACTTGACGGAAATCCTCTTCGAACTGGGCGTAGGGGAACAGGTCGTTGGAGTCACCAAATATTTTACCGATTCTTCCCAGGGACAACAGAAGGAAGAGATCGGTGATTTTTTCAATCCCAATCTGGAGAAAATCATCTCTCTTAAGCCCACCCTGGTGATCGCTGAACATTGGCCTTCCTCAAGGACGGTTCCTCGCCTCAGAGAATTTGGATTGCCCGTGCTGGAAACGATCAGCCCTACCTCTTTGGAGGAAATTTACCAAATCATTCGGGAAGTCGGACAGGTCGTTGATCGATCCCAGCCGGCTGAGGAACTTATTCAAAGTATGAAACAACGACTCCAAGTGGTGAAGGAGCGTGCTGTTCAACTGAGCGATCGACCCTCGGTCTATATCGAAGTAGATCTCCCCACCTGGACCATTGGGAAGAGGAGTTTCATCACTGAAGCCTTTCACCTTTGTGGGGTTCGTAATTTATTTGACGATGTGGAGAAAAGAGCTCTACAAGCGTCAAAGGAGACCATCATCGATCGCAACCCGGACATTATCCTGACCTATACGGTCAGTGCTTCCCTGATCAGCCAAAGACCCGGTTGGGATCAAATCAAAGCGGTTCAAAATGGGAGAATCCTGGACGACTTTGACCGGGCTCTCCTTTCCCATGGCAACCATCGCCTGATCGAAGGAATGGAAAAGTTTCAAGCTCGTATCCTGACCATGATGAGTGAACCATGAAGGGTACACACTCTTTGCTGATCCTGCTGGTGCTCACGATCTTTCTTGCTGGAGCTGCTCTCTTTATCGGTCCCGTCTCCAATCCTTCCTGGGCCATCATTCAGGGTATTCGGTTTCCCCGGGTGCTCTTGGCCATCATTGTAGGAGCGGGTTTGGCCGGGGCAGGCGCCGTTTTACAGGGAGTTCTTCGAAATCCTTTGGCCGATCCCTTCATCCTAGGCACCTCCAGTGCCGCCGCTGCCGGTGTTGTTTTAGCTTCAATACTGGGTTTTCAGCACTATTTCATGCTCTACTTCATGTCCATCGGCTTCGCTCTGGCCTCCATCTTTGTCGTTTACCGGATTGCTCAGATCGATGGCAGGGCTCCCATCCAGACCATCATCCTGGCCGGAGTTATCGTGAGCTTGTTCTTTAATGCAGCGGTGTTCCTCTTTTTCTCTATTTTTTATCGCGAGTCGTTCACCATGTTGTTTTACCTGCTGGGAACACTGACGGAAGGAAGTTGGACGCTGATTGGAATCTCAGCATCCATCATCACCTTAGGGCTTGGTCTGACCTGGTTTTTTTCACGGGAACTGAACATGCTCACCCAGGGAGAAACTACTGCCTTTCACCTGGGAGTCGATGTGGAGACGGTAAAGAAACTTCTCTTTGTGGTTGCCTCGACCCTAGTGGCCGCCTCCGTTGCGGTGGCCGGCATGATTGGATTTGTGGGCCTGATCGTCCCTCACATGATGCGCATGATCGTGGGTCCGGACCATCGTCTGCTCATCCCAGCCTCTGCTCTTGGGGGTGCTATTTTTCTGATTTTGGCCGATGCCCTGGCTCGCACCATCATGCCCCCGTTGGAAATTCCTGTGGGAGCTCTGACCGCCTTACTGGGATCTCCCTATTTTGTCTACCTGCTGCGCACGAGACAAAACGCAGGAGAGTTCTAATGTCCACGCTCCTGCTCGAACAGGTCTCTTTCCATTACCGGGGCGGCTTCGCGCTTCAGGACATTGATTTATCGCTTCCGGAGAGATCCTTTCTGGCCCTGATCGGACCCAATGGGAGTGGCAAGACGACTTTGCTGCAACTCATGTCTGGCCTGCTCCAGGCCAAGAGTGGTCGAGTCCGCTTGGAGAACCAGCCACTGGACACATTGACGCGCCGAGAATTGGCCAGACAGATTGCCGTGATTGCCTCGGACCAGTACTTTGCATTTCCCTTTCCGGTAG
>JAPUKI010000026.1 GCA_027295745.1 Acidobacteriota bacterium | reverse complement strand
AAAGTATCGCTCCGGAAGGTCCACTGACACCTCCAGCTGCTCCAGCGACAACAACTCCACCACCGCTCCTCCTGCTTCCAGCCATTCGCCGACCTGGGTACTTTCGCCAACCACCACCCCGTCATAGGGGGCACGGATGGTCGTCTGCTCAATGTCGTGCTGGAATTGCTCGATCTCGGCCGTGAGCCGTTCAAGCCGGCCCTGCCAGGCACTAAATTCAAAAAGGGCATCGTCCAGCTGCTGCTGGCTGTAGACTCCGCCTTCGGACAGCTCACGAGCCCGTTCGAGAGTTCGCTCAGCCAGCTTTTGACGGGCTGCGTCTTCCTTCAGTTGGGCTACCGCCGCACGCAGCCGCAGTTCCAGACTCGTTCGTCGAAGCTGGGCCAGCACCTGTCCCTGTTTGACCACCTGGCCTTCCCGAGCCCGGAAACTCTCAACCAGGCCCGAGATCTCGCCGGCCACCGTACTGACCAGTCGCGACTCCACCGTACCAGGCAGCTGCACCGATGGCTTGATGAGCTGAGAACGAACTTCGGTGAACCGAATCAAGACCCCTTCACCGGATTGCCCCAGGAGAGGGACTAGAGTGAAGCTCAAGAAGAAGCTGAGTCGAAAAAGCGAGATACGCATGACTTTGATGAAAGATAAATTGGTCACTACAAAGTTGCCATCAGGAGAAACCATTCTACATGGGTTCCTCTTCGGTTTTCACCTGAATTCGGGTTAGCAGTGCCTTCATCCCGAGGGGACTTCATGATTGGCGTAGTGGTACACCGTACCTTACTTCGGCTGTTCCTGGGCTTTCTCCCAAACGGACTTGAGCAAACGGTAGAACTCGACTGTGCCTTCCTTGAAGTGTCCAAGCCGTATGGTTTGGCCACGGCGAAGACGGACCACGACGCCTTCTCCTCCTTGTTCACCGAGACTGATCCAACTGATTTCCGCATAAGGGATTTCGGAAGGTTTTAGAAAGTACTTGATGATCAAGTTTTCAGCGGTGACCGTGACTCGTCTGACACCAGGAAACAGGGTACTCACCATGAGCGCCAAGAAGGCCGCTACCAGGAACAAGTCACTTCCGCTCGCCCCCTCGAACCACATCCAGAATATCGCAACAGTCAATGCGACAGCTAAAGCTACCGTGAAAGCCGTGCGAACCCCCGAATCTCGGTGAAACTCTCTCGGTAGCAACGAGTTTAGTGCAAGGTTTTCAGTACGGTCCACGATGAGATCGCGCAGACGGTGGAAACCGTCCAGCGCGTAATCCAGCATCACCGACCTTCCGTGGGCATCAGTCACCCTTAGTCTGGTGGTCTTGTGATGCACACTTCGGACATCGAGCCACTTCAGGTGAGTTTCCTGACCGCGCACCACATGAGTGAGTCCACTATCATCCGCCACCACGTAGTCATCAACATGTCTCAGACCCCAGACTGTCAGCCCACTCAAGCCAAGAGCTACTAAGGCTAGGGGCGCGATTGTCAGGTAGTTCTCTTCCGGATCAAGGACTGGTAGGAGAAGAGTAAATACGGTCAGAGCTAGGAAAAAGGCAAAACCGACACTGAATACCCATTTGTACCCTTTGGGAAGCCGAAAGATGTATTGTCGTCCTTCCTTAGTCATCGAACGTCAGCGCAGAACCGAAAAGATCTCTGCCCCCTTTATGCCTGCCTGTTGCAGGTTAAGGATGGCTGCTGAAGGGCTTTAAGACGGGACACTCTCGCTTATTCCTCGAAGTTTTCCCCACATGATGGACAGACCTCATCGTCGGCGGAGATGGTTGCGCCACATTCTGAACAGGTGAGATCCGTTGCGCCGGCAGTGGTGCCACGACGTGCTTCGATTCTCCTGATGGCCTTGAAGCCATGAATCATCCATACCAGAAATACCACGGTGATGACCAGTCCTCCGATACCAAGGGGAACACCTCCTGCTGCGATTGTTCTGATGAACCAACTGAGATTCCAGACAAAAATTCCTGTCGTGAGGAGGATCGCGACCCCTAATGCCGGGGCTGACCTGCGTCGCACATAGTAGCCTAATAGCAAGAAGACGAACCCACTGATAATGTTCTGCCAGGAGAAGGAAAGATCAAATACGTTAAGGGCGCTGAGGATGCCGAGCAAGAGGTTCCCACCACCTATCCAGAAGACCGCGACTACAGCCTTCGTTACCGCTTGTTCCGGGCTAGAGGTGGAACCAGGCAAGGGCTCACCGCCTCGCACAAGTTCCAGCCCCTTCCGCGTGAGACGGACGTCAAGAGATGATCCATCTGGGAGAGCGAGCTTCTTGCCTCGCTTGAGATCGGCCTTGTCCTCAATCACCGCCAGCTCGGCTCCATCGAGCCTCATGCTCACTTTCTTCCAACCACGCTGCCAAGATACCTCAAGGCGCTTCTCGCCGCCTTCCTCAAGGGCATAACTTGTGCTGGGCATACAATACTCCTTTCGTCAGCTTACCAATCGGAGATGGTGACACTCATTTCTGGCGGGGCAACATGGTGCCGGAGGGGAACCGATAAGAAGTGTAAGCTATTTAGCGGTCTGAAGTGTAAACGATGTAGCCGGTCAATCATTGACCCTCTACCGGATCGGCCCCAGGGCATGGCGCAATGCCTGTCGTGAAGATGTCGCAAACATTGTCGCAAACCTGTTGCAAAGATCAGTTCAGATCCGCCAGGCGGTACAGCAGGTGATGCCTTTCCCCTGCGGTGACGAGCAGTCCGATGTCCAGCATCTTTTTCAGGTCCCGCTGCAGAGAGCGCCGGTGGACCTCCGGGCACAGTTGCTCGAAGTCCTGGAGGGTCAGGCCCTCGACGAAAATCCTCCAGCCAACCTGTCATGTCCATGTCGCTCTCCCGGACGCTCTGAATCGCTTTGTAGAAGGAGGCCCGATCTCGGTCGTAGTACTCGCTGATCGTGAACAGCCGCTTGAAATCATACCCGGCCCGATAAAGGCCCAGGGTCGAGAGCAACCGGGAGGTGCGGCCATTGCCCTCCAGGAAGGGATGGATATGCACGAACTGGAACTGGGCGATGCCGCTCACCAGTACGGGAGGGACCCCCTGTTCGCGGTTGAGTCAGTCTACCAGCTCCGCTATCATTATCGGGACATCGTGCGCCGCCGGCGGCGTGTAGACCGTCTCGCCGGTGGCAGAGTTGACCACGTAGTTTTGGACTTTCCGGTACTGACCCGGAGCCGCAGCCCCACCCCGGACACCTTGGACTAGCCGCTTGGGGATGTCCCTGACCAGTACCTCCGTGATCGGTTCGTCGGTTTCCAGATACTCGGAGACAAAATCGAAGGCTTTCCGGTAGTTCAGCAGTTCCCGCACGTCCTCCGGATCGGCCTCTGGAACCGGGTTTCCCGCCAGGAGACGTTCGGCCTGGTCAAGGGTCAGGCGCGTTCCCTCGATATGGGTAGTGTGGTGAGCTTCCAGGATCAGGGCGCGACGGCCCATCTCACGTACCCAGGCCTCGGACAGCGTAGCAGCCTCCAGAAATCCCCGGGCCCGCTCAACGCGGGTAAGCCCAGCCGTGATCCGGTTGGAGATCGTAAATCTGGGTTTGAAACTCTTCGTCATCCTGGTGGCGCCCATTCTTAAGTGTTATCCGAATTCGAAGGGTATTTTACTGGATTTTTCGGAAGCCCATGATCAAAGTGCGAAAGCGACACTTTCGCAGTATCGGAAAAATCTCGACTCTGTGATGATCGACTACGGACAAACACTTCGTAAAATCAGGTTTGAAAGTTTGGGCGGGAGCGACC
>JAPUKI010000259.1 GCA_027295745.1 Acidobacteriota bacterium | reverse complement strand
GTTGTGGTCGATCTCTTCGTCGCTCGTCGTCGACGATGTCGCGACATCGCCTCCTTCTCGCTCCTTGACCTCGCCTCACAAGCCCCCTCCGCAAATACCACCGTATTTATGGAAGGGAGCACTTAGGAAGACCATATCCTTGAAAGGGGAGACGATGTCTCTTTGTCGGTGAGTTCATCGCCACTCGAGGTGCAGAGCTCGCCCCAGGTCTCAAGCACCTGCCTCCTCTTTGATTGCATCTATGCCCTGTTGAATACCAGTGACGAATTTTTCGAGATTCTTTTTGGCAACACGTTCCATAAGCCCCCCGGCCCCAAAGGAGGCCAGTTTACCTCCAATGTTCATCTCGCCGCTCCAGGTGATTCGAGTCTCTCCCTCTTCTGTCTTCTCTAGAGTGAAGATGGTGGTCATATCCACAACACTGGCCATTCCTGATCCTTGCCCAACCACCTTGGCACTCACCGGTGCTTTCTTTTCGACGATTTGAAGTTTCATGACCATTGTCCCTCTAATGTGGGAAATACCCACCTTGGCTTTAACGGTGAAGTTATTCTCATCCTCTATTTCCACTTCCTCTACATCCGGCATGCTGCGGGTGATTTGTTCAGGATCGACAAGGAACTGATAGGCCCTCTCTTGATCGGCCTGAACTGTAAATTCTCCTTCCAATCGCATCTTAATTTCTCCCTAAGTTTAAGTCTTCTCTCTCTACGAGCGAAGCAAGTTTCTCTCTCTCAGCCATGAACCGTGTTCACCTCTTCCCCTTGCGCCCTTCTGGAAGCTATGGCAAAAGCTCTCCGAAAAAGCACACCGACTAAATGACGCTTGTACTCAACAGATCCTCGGATATCGGAAAAGGGATCGGCTTCCGCAGAAGCCTGGGCCGCTGCCTCCTTCAGGAGAGCGTCATCCACCCGCTTTTCCCGCAGCAATGCCTCTGCCTTCTTGGCACGAATCGCTGTGACTCCCACGGCTCCCAGTGCAACAGCGATGTCGCCACAGCTACCATCCTCCTTCACACTGATCTGTATTCCAACGCTGGCCACAGCAAAGTCTCCGGCCCGACGTTCGAACTTCAGATAGGCCCCGCCACTGCCTGCCTGGGGGATCGGCACCAGCACCTGGGTGATCACCTCGTCACTACCCAGGTCTGCCGAATAAGCATCGACAATAAGCTCCTCCAGCTTCAGCGTGCGCTTTCCGCTAGAGCTGAGGGTGTTCACTCGGGCGCCCAATGCGAGCAGAACAGGAGCCAGGTCGCCAGCCGGATCGGCATGAGCCAAACTCCCACCGATCGTGCCCAGGTTGCGAATCTGGACATCGCCAATAACGCTGACTGCATCGTGCAGCATGGGGAGCTTCGATTTGACCAGCGTTGATTCTTCGATCTCGGCGTGGCGCGTCAAGGCTCCAAACGAGATTGCCCCCTCCTGCTCTTCGATGCCCGACAACCCCTGAATCCTGTCCAGATTGACCAAGAATTTCGGACTCGCCAACCTCAACTTCATGAGCGGAATGAGGCTCTGCCCACCAGCCAACACCTTGGCATCCTCTCCATACTTGGACAGGAGGTCAATGGCGCTCTCCAGTGTTTCAGGAGAAAAATACTCAAAAGCTTGAGGATACATTGTTCCACCCGCTCACCGCTCTAACACCTGGAAAGCAAAGCTCTCGCTTTGACTCAGCAGAGGACGTCACACAACCCACTTCCACCAGGGTAACTAGTTGGCAGCTGTAATCTTGTCAAGGGAAAAATCTATGGCCCCCTGCGCCACGATTTGGTCTTCACCGGCAGTACCGGCACTGATCCCGATACCCCCTACCACGTCCCCATCGACGACTAAGGGAAGACCTCCGCCGATAATCGAAAAGCGCCCTTGATTTGTGACGTGGATTCCGAAAGTCGGTTTGCCCGGCACAGCAAGCTTGTTGTACTCGTGCGTTCCCTTCCTGGCAGCAGCGCAAGTAAATGCCTTGTTGATAGCAATATCGATGCTTGAGACTTTCGCTCCCTCCATACGGAGGAAGGCAAGTAGATTTCCTGATTCATCGGCTATAGCGATACACATGGG
Organism: Acidobacteriota bacterium; assembly: GCA_027295745.1. Taxonomy (GTDB): domain Bacteria; phylum Acidobacteriota; class UBA6911; order RPQK01; family JADFOI01; genus JADFOI01. Next base: position 721 of record JAPUKI010000259.1, on the reverse strand, counting down.
CACCCCGATCTCGCGGGATTTCTGTTCAGCACCCTCGATCAGGAGCTTGGCGTCATCTATGGAAAGCCTTTTAACGGTAATCATCCTCTTCCATCACCTCCTTACTTGGTTGCTTGACTGCGAAGATGCAACGGCCTCTATCCAATCGCAACTGATGCACCGAGTCAAGCCTTTCTTGACTCGGTGCAGTTTTCAATTGACTTCATAATGGTAAGGATCTTACAATTCCGAACTGCGGCACATGGAGGTAACATCTGCCGGTTTTCTCGTGACTTTTCCATTCACTCGTTGAAGGAACAGGGAGGTCTTTATGAGAATCGATCAATGGGCTCTCAAATCCCTTGCTTTTTCCCTGCTTTTTGTCCTCCAGACTACCAACTCGATGACTCAGCTGGCCCCCGAGGTGGCCCAGCAGGGTTACGCTGACACCCTCTTTGTCAACGGCAAGGTGGTGAGCATGGACGATGTCTCCCGCTCAACCAGCGTGGGGACCATCTATCAGGCCATTGCCGTCAAGGGCGACAAGATCATGAAGCTGGGCACCACTGCCCAGGTGAGGGCTGTGGGAGGACCCGACACCGTGATTCTCGACTTGCAGGGCAAAACTCTGATTCCCGGCATTATTGAGAGCCACAGCCACATGTACGGCGCTGCCGTCCAGTATCTGGATCGGTTGGGCTTCAAGTACCCGCCCGAAGGAGTCCACTTTACCTCAGCCCAA
>JAPUKI010000258.1 GCA_027295745.1 Acidobacteriota bacterium | reverse complement strand
GGTGGAGAAAACGGGGCCGATGGCGATGTAGTCGATATCTTGGGACTGGGCCTCTAGAAATTGGTCCTGGTTGTGGGTGGAAAGCCCAATGAGGGCCTCTTTTCCTAACAGTTCCCGTGCCACTTTCACGGGAAGGTCTGTTTGACCCAGATGAACTCCGTCAGCTCCCCCAGCCAGGACGAGATCGACCCGGTTGTTCACCAGGAATTGTGCCTCCAGAGGCTGGCACAGAGACTGAATTTGGAGCAGTTGTGGATAGAGAAGAGAATCGGAAAGGGTGGGTTCACGTACCTGAAAAAATCGTGCCCCTCCCTCAAGGTAGCGTTTGGCCAATTGAGCGTGGCTGAAACCGTTGAGGTTGTTCGAATGGGTGATGGGATACACTTTCCCCAAGTGGAGCTGCCGCATCAGGCTGTAAGAGACGTTACCAGGATTACTGCGATAGCCGCCGGGCACGCATAGCGAACTAAAAAGCTCCACAATTTGGCCAGTGGGAAGGAGGGGTAGCCGCTGCGAATTTCTTCCAGGGCCCTGTGAACACCCCACTTCCAGCTGGCGAAAGTGCAAATGAGAAGAGCTCCGACTGGCAGGGCGACCTCTATGAAGTAATGAAAAACCCCATCCATAAAACCGGCAAGGAAAGAGACCGAGCCGTTGCTCAGCGCACTGGGAATTCCCACCAGGAAAGCGGAAGAGCCCACCAGCAGGGCCGCGCTCTTTCTTTGCCATCCCCGTTGGTCGATGAAATAGGCTACCACCACCTCAAGGAGGGAGATGGTTGAGGTTAAAGCAGCAATTGCCAAAAGGAAGAAAAAAGCAGTCCCAAATAGTTGTCCCAAGGGTATGGCATTAAAAATGTTGGGAAGCACCAGAAAAATGAGGCCTGTCCCCTCATCCGGAGACAGGCCGGGAACGGAGAAAAGGGCTGGAAAAATGGCGAAACCGGCAAGGAAGGCAATCAGAGTATCGGCCAGGCTGACGTAAATGGCACTGGAAACCAGATTATCACTCCGGGAAATGTAACTTCCATAGGTAATCATGGCTCCCATGCCCAGACTGAGGGTGAAGAAAGCATGCGCGAGCGCTGACCTGACGACGGAGAGATCAACTTTGCTGAAGTCAGGTTTGAGATAAAAGCTCAGGCCCGCCTGGGCTCCCGGGAGTGTGACGGCGCGAAGGACCAGAAGAAGGAGAAGGACAACCATGACCGGCATCAGAATCTTGGTGGCTTTCTCAATGCCTCCTTCAATCCCACCACTGACAATCCAAATTGTGGCTGCCATAAAGAGGAAGTGACAGAGAATGACAGAAGGGCCATCCGCGATAAACTCGTTAAAAATGCTTCCAATTGTTTCTGCATCCACTCCGGAGAACTGGCCACTCAAGAGGATCCAGATATATTCCAGAGTCCAGCCTGCCACCACGCTGTAGGCACTGAGGATCATAAAGCCAGTGAGAACTCCCAGAGCGCCCACTGCTTTCCACCAGGTTTTCGGTGCCAGGGCTTTAAAGGCACCCACCGGGTCGCTGCCGGTTCTGCGGCCAATGGAGAGTTCCGCGATCATCACGGGAACGCCAATGAGTAGAACACAGCCCAAATAGATCAAAACGAAGGCGGCTCCCCCGTTTTGCCCGGTCATGGTCGGGAATCTCCAGATGTTTCCCAAGCCAATGGCGGATCCCGAAGCAGCCAGAATGAATCCGACTTTTGAACCCCAATGCCCTCGGCTGGAAGGATTTTCCCTCATGAAGCGAGCTGATCCAAGAATGAAGTGTCGAACTGACCGTTGACGAAATCCGGATGGTTAATGATTTTCTTATGCAGTGGAATGCTGGTTTGAATCCCTTCTATGACGAACAAATCCAGGGCTCGATTCATGCGGGCCAGAGCCTCTTGTCGGTCCCTGCCATGTGCAATCAGCTTGGCGATCAAGGAATCGTAGTGGGAGGTAACCTGATACTCAGTGTAGGCTGCAGAATCAACTCGTATACCGGGACCGCCGGGTGGATGGTAGGCGGTTATAGTTCCGGGAGAAGGTGTAAAGTCTTCTGGACTTTCCGCATTGATTCGGCATTCGATACTGTGTCCACAAAAGAGGATGTCCTTCTGGGAAAAGCGCAATTTCTCCCCAAAAGCCGCTCGAATTTGTTCCTTGACGATGTCCAGTCCTGTGACCATTTCTGTAACTGGATGTTCCACCTGAACCCGAGTATTCATTTCCAGAAAGTAGTAACTGCCGTCCTGGTCGAAAAGAAATTCTACAGTTCCAGCGTTTTGATAGTCGATGGCTTTCATTGCCTGAACGACTTTCTCCCCCAACTCTTGTCGGAGTTCCTCAGAGACAATGGGGCTGGGAGATTCTTCGACCAGTTTTTGATGGCGGCGTTGAATGGTGCACTCACGTTCTCCCAGATGAATGACGTTTCCGTGCTGGTCCGCCAGAATCTGAAGTTCGATATGGCGAGGCTTTTCCATGTAGCGCTCTATGTAGATAGCAGAGTTTCCGAAGGCGCTCTCAGCTTCTGATTGAGCAGTGGCCAGAGCAGCATGAAGTTGCTCGGTCTTGGTCACCACTCGCATTCCTCTCCCTCCCCCTCCTGCAGCCGCTTTGAGAATGATGGGGTGGCCAACCTCTTCCGCAATTTGCTCCAGTTTCACATCGGTTTCCTCGATAATACTGGTACCGGGAAGAATGGGCAGACCGGCCTCCTTCATTCTCTTTCTGGCCCGCGTTTTATCTCCCATGAGTTCGATCACTCCGGCGGGGGGGCCGATGAATTTGATGCCGCATGTTTCACACACTTCGGCAAAATAAGAGCTCTCGGCCAGGTAGCCGTATCCGGGATGGATGGCGTCCACATCAGCGATTTCAGCTACACTGATGATACTGGGAATGTTGAGATAACTTTCCTGACTTTTGGCAGGGCCAATGCAGATGGCTTCGTCAGCAAAGCGAACGTGAAGGGAATGGCGGTCTGCTTCTGAGTAGACCGCTACCGTCTGTATCTGCAGTTCCTTGCAGGCACAAATGATACGCAGAGCGATCTCACCACGATTCGCAACAAGGACTTTTCTGAACATCGGTTCAGCTTTTCACCTGGATTTCAAATAAAGGTTGGCCGTATTCCACGGGTTGTCCATTCTCGACAAGTATTTTGATGATTTCTCCCTCTCTGTCGCATTCAATTTGGTTGAAGATCTTCATGGCTTCAATGATGCATAAGACAGTCTTTTCACTCACATGATCTCCTGGTTTGACCAGAGGTTCCGCATCTGGCTTGGGCGTAAGATAGAAGGTTCCAATGATAGGGGCCTTAAAGATGTAGTTTTCTTCCTCTTCTTCTTCAGGGGTCTCCTCTGCCTGTATCTCTGCTGCGGGAGGGGTTGAAGTCGTCTCTGTCACAAGCTCTGCCCGTGGTGTGGTTGGAACTGGCAGAGTTTTCCTGATTCGTATTCGAACTCCGGATCTCTCCATCTCGAATTCATCAATGTTGGATTGCTCAATCAACTCAATGAGCTCTCTGATCTCCTTAATGTTCATCCCTTCTCCCTGCTCTGCTGCAGCCTACCTCTCGCGAAATGCAACGCTCATTTTCCATACTTGGCATTGATTAGTCAATAAATTAGAACCAGCGCGGGCGTCCAGGGAGGTCAAGCTCTTCGTTCTCCGCGCCCTTCGATCCTCGACGTAGCTTAGGCTACGCCTGCGGTCGAAGGGCTTGTGCGGCCTCGATCTTGACCTCCCTGGACGCCCGCGCTGGTTCTAATTTATTGACTAATCAATGCCAAGTATGGAAAATGAGCGTTGCATTTCGCGAGAGGTAGGCTGCAGCAGAGCAGGGAGAAGGGA
>JAPUKI010000257.1 GCA_027295745.1 Acidobacteriota bacterium | reverse complement strand
AGGACGGTCTCCACCGCCCAGGAGTTGGGGATCCCAGTGATGGCTATGGCCGCCAGCCTGGCCTACTTCGATAGCTATCGTACGGCAGCCTTACCTCAGAATCTGACCCAGGCTCAGCGTGACTTTTTTGGCTCCCACCTGTACCAACGCCTGGACAAGCCGGAGTTGGGCTGGATTCATACGGACTGGGTCAACCTGACAGCGGATGGTGAGAAGGCACCATGATGGAAAATCCCCTGGTGGAGGGTTTGCGCCTGGAGCGCACGCCTGAGCCCTGCACGATGGTTATTTTTGGAGCTTCGGGTGATTTAACCCGGCGCAAGCTCGTTCCGGCACTCTACAGCCTGGCTCAACAAAATCTTCTACCCGGCGGGTTTTCCATTGTGGGGTCCGGCCGCACCGCCATGAGCAGCGAAGACTTTCGGGTCAAAATGGGGGAGGCCGTCAAGCAGTTCCTGGAAGCGGGTGCCGTCGATAAGAGCGTCTGGGAGAATTGCGCAGCCGGGATGTTTTACATCCCTACCGATGTCAAAGATCAGGAGAGCTTCAAACGCCTCGGCGAGCTGCTCTCCCAGATTGAGCAGCAACGTGGCACTTCCGGTAATCGGTTGTTTTACTTCTCCACACCTCCCAGCCTCTTTGCTCCCATCACACAACAACTGGGCTCTCTGGGCCTGACCCGGTCCAGTGGCTGGTGCCGCGTTATTATCGAGAAGCCCTTTGGGCACGACCTGGAAAGCATGCAGGCACTCAACAAACAGGTTCTGGAGGTGTTCAGGGAGGATCAGGTGTACCGCATCGATCACTACCTGGGCAAGGAAACGGTTCAAAACATCCTGGTGCTTCGCTTCGCCAATGGGATTTTTGAGCCGCTCTGGAATCGACGCTATATCGAACATGTGCAAATCACGGCCGCTGAAACTCTGGGAGTCGAAGGTCGTGGAGAATACTATGACCAGACCGGAGTTCTGCGGGACATGATCCAGAACCACCTGTTTCAGATTCTGACCCTGGTGGCCATGGAGCCTCCAGCTTCCCTGGACGCCAACGCCGTACGGGACGAGAAGACCAAAGTGATGCGTGCCATTCGACCCTTCGCTCCGGAGGAGATCGATCAGTTCGCAGTGCGCGGCCAATACGGGCCGGGCGCGGTGAACGGACAGCCTGTCGATGGCTACCGCCAAGAGAAGGAGGTCAGGCCTGACTCAGCCACAGAGACCTACGCTGCCATTAAGCTGCTGGTGGACAACTGGCGCTGGGCCGATGTGCCCTTTTACCTCCGTTCTGCCAAGCGCTTGCCCAAGCGAGTGACCGAAGTCGCCGTCCAGTTTCGGAGGGTGCCCCATCTCCTCTTCAAAGATAGCGAGCCCTTGCAGCCCAATTCCCTCACCCTGCGCATTCAACCCGATGCGGGCATCACCCTGAAGTTTGGCGCCAAGCTTCCGGGCCAGGCCATAAAGGTCCGTACCGTCAATATGGATTTCCGCTATGGGACCTCTTTTGGAAAGAAGTCCGCCGATGCCTATGAGAGACTTCTTCTGGATGCCATGTTGGGAGACTCGACTCTCTTTGCCAGGGGAGACATGGTCGAGCTGGCCTGGAAGCTGTTGATGCCTGTCCTCGAAGCCTGGCAGAAGCCAGCAGATCACTTCCCGAATTACCAAGCGGGGAGCTGGGGACCCCGGGAAGGTGACGCATTCATGCAGCAGGACGGACGGCGCTGGAGACGACTATGAGCAAGCTACCCCAAAGAGTCGTGGATGTGCCAACCCTTGAGCATGAGTTGAATGAGCTGTGGGAACGGATGACGGAGGTGTCCTCAGGGGAGGATGAGCAAGCCGTCATGAGAGCCTGCGTCGCAAATCTGGTCGTGTATAGCTCCGGCCCAGACAGTATCGGAGAGACCAGCCAAATCATGGCTCAGGTGACCAACCAACACCCCAGCCGCGTCATCGTCTTAATCGCGGAACCTGATACTTTGAAGCCCTCCCTCAATGCCATGGTGACTGCCCAGTGTCATCCCTCTGGGCGTGGCCAAAAGCAGATTTGCTGTGAGCAAATTATTATTCAAGCTGCTGGTCAGGAGATTGGCCATTTGCCCAGTCTGGTCAGATCGCTGGTGATAGCGGATCTTCCGGTCTTTTTGTGGTGGCGTGATTCGCTTGACTTCCAGGCGGCTATATTCACCGGGTTGGTTCAAAGCTGTGACCGTGTGATCATTGACTCGGCTGGGCTGCCGGCTGCTCAAGAGGGATTGCGAACTCTGGTCGCCCTGATCGAAGAAAGGGCTCAAGTGTCGGCCTTCAGCGACCTGAACTGGAGCCGCCTCACCCCCTGGCGGGTATTGGTGGCGGGTTTCTTTGACGCTCCCGAGTGCCGGCCCTACCTGGCCCGGCTCGACCGTGTCGAGGTCGAGTCTTCAGTCAGGAGCTCCCATGAGCACTCCCTTCCTGCTGAGAGCTTACTCCTGGCAGCCTGGCTGGCCAGTCGTTTGAAATGGAAATCCACCGCAAAACCGCGCTGGATCGATGAGCATACCTATCAGTGGGAGTTGCAGGCCCAGGATCGAACAGTCATGATCCAGATCAAGATCACCTCATCTGCCAGTGGCGCTGGCCCGGGGTTAAACTCGCTTCAGCTTCTGGTGGAGAACGAGCCATCGGCTCGATTTTCCGCCTGCATTGCTCTGGATGACCAACACCTGGAGAGTCATGTGACGCTGGAGGGGAAACAGGAGGTGGCAAGAGTCATCCGCTTTCCGGACGAGGATGAAGCGCAGCTTGTCAGCAGGGAAATGGAGATTCTCGGCCATGATAAGGTCTATGAGCAAGGGCTGAAGTGGCTGGACAGCAATGATTCTGGCCGGTGATATTGGTGGAACCAAAAGCCATGTCGGGCTCTTTGCCGTTGAGGCTGGGCGACCGAAACTGCTCTTTGAGGAGACTTATCAAAGCGATCAGTATTCGGGACTGGAAGAGGTGCTCCGGGAATTCCTGGCTGCCAGGGCGGACGATTTCAGGGGGGAACCGATTTTGGCGGCCTGTTTTGGAGTGGCCGGTCCCGTGGTTCAGGAGCGTTCCCAGACTCCGAATCTGCCCTGGACCATTCGGGCGGAGGTCCTCAGGGAAACTGTTGGCTTCCAGAAGATTCGTTTAATCAACGATTTGGAGGCCAATGGCTACGGCATCTGGCTGCTGGCCGAGGATGAGTTGGAAACGCTGCAGGAAGGGTCCACACAAGCGGATGGGAATGGGGCTCTGATTTCGGCCGGCACCGGTCTGGGGGAGGCCTTGCTCTACCGGGAAGGGGACATCTTCAAGCCCGTTGCTTCCGAAGGAGGTCACGCTGACTTTGCCCCCCGCAATGAATTGGAGATCGAGCTTCTCCGCTATTTGCTGGAGAGCTACCAGCATGTGAGTTACGAGCGAGTTCTCTCCGGCCCGGGCCTGTTAAACATCTACAGATTCTTGAGAGACTCGGGCTACGGCGAGGAGGCGAGTTGGCTGAGGGAAAAGTTGGAACAGGAGGATCCTGGCATCGCCATCTCGAGGGCGGCCCTAAAGGGTAAAAGCGATCTGTGCGTCAAGGCGCTGGATCTGTTCGTTTCCATATACGGAGCAGAAGCGGGCAACCTCGCGCTCAAGGCCAAGGCCGCGGGCGGCCTGTACGTCGGAGGTGGAATCGCTCCCAAGATTATCAGCAAGCTGCGCGACGGGACATTCACCAAGACCTTCCGTGAAAAGGGGCGTCTCTCCGGGCTGATGGAGGCCATTCCCATTCGAGTCATTCTCAATCCGAAGACAGCGCTTTATGGTGCTGCCCACTGCGCAGCTCTGATGTTCCAGAGGTAGGTGTGTATGCCAAAGAAATATGATGCCGTCGTGATTGGGACCGGGCAGTCTGGGCCCTCCCTGGCGGCGAGGTTGGCCAAAGAGGGGATGAAGGTAGCGATCATTGAGCGGAAACTCTTTGGGGGTACCTGTGTGAACACTGGCTGCATCCCCACCAAGACCCTGGTAGCCAGTGCCCGCGCCGCCTATGTGGCCGGGCGGGGTGAGGA
>JAPUKI010000256.1 GCA_027295745.1 Acidobacteriota bacterium | reverse complement strand
CGCAAGACGAATTATCGAGGCCGGAGCAGACATGATCAAGGTTCACCGGGGGCCACCTGTGGAGGTTTATCGGGTGGCAGTTGAAGAGGCGCATCGAGTCGGATTGCCCGTGGTGGCCCAGCCCCTGGGACCTACCGTGTACGCTCGTGAGGCCGTCCTGGCCGGGGTGGACGGCTTAGAGCACGCGGCAGGAGTCCACATTTCCATCGTCAAGTCTCCAGAAAAATGGAAGGACTTCGGCTTCATCGAAGCCCATTCGCTCGATCCCACGCCTTTTGTCGATATGGACGAGCGCAAGGCTGCCGAATTGATCCAGCTGATGGTAGAGCGAGAAGTCTGGCTGGAACCCGATTTTATTGCCGAAGGACGCGGATTTCATAAGAATCGAGATCAATTTGAACTCCAGGGCTACCGTCTCTTGAATAACCCGAATCTCAGTTATATTCCCGAGGACAGGCGCTTTAAGATCCTCGATACTTACAAGGAATTCGACAATTTGGAGTCCTCGGAGTGGGAGAGGCGACATCAGGGCTACCTGAACATGCTGCGATTTATTCGAATGTTTGTAGAGGCCGGAGGAATGGTTTTAGCGGGTACGGATGCCTCCAGTTGGGCGGTACCTGGTTTGGCCGTGCACCAGGAAATGCAGATCCTGGTAGAAGAGGCCGGGCTGACTCCGATGCAGGCCATTCTCAGCGCAACCCGGAATCCCGCCCAGGGCTTTCGCGTGCTGGATCGAGTCGGGACGATTGAGCCGGGAAAGCTTGCCGACTTGATTATCCTCAGTAAGGATCCACTGGCCGATATCCGCAACACCATGGAGATCGAGCAGGTCATCATGGACGGCAAAGTCGTTGAGCGCGGATACCATCGCTGGTACCAGAATCCCTTGCCCCGCCGGGAGGTAGAGGGACAGCGATGGTTGTCGGCTCTAAAGACCATTACCTGGCGTACCACAGCTTTTGGACAGCCCACTCCGGGGATCGAATCAGTTTTGCCGGAAGTCGTCACTGAGGGCGGCCCGACACTCACTTTAACCGTCCATGGGCTCAACTTCACCGACAGATCGGCCGTCGATTTCAACGGTGTTCCGGTACCGACAACTTTGGTCAGTGAGAAAGAATTGGGCGTGACGATTGCGGCGGAGTTGATCGCCCACGTTGGTGCTTTCCCCATTACGGTCCAGAATCCGGATCCCTTACAGGACGAAAAATTCGGCGGAATTTCCAACAGGGCTTACCTTTTGGTCAAATATCGGTGATTCGTCAAGGTCCGGCTTATCCATCGTAATCGCAGCTGGGCTAACAGAAGAAACTGTGGCAGCTTTGAGGAGGTTGCAATGAAAATCCCAGTTCTGTTTTTCGGCTTGTTTCTTTTTATGGCCTCTCCTTGCCACTCTCAAGCAGAGGATATTCTCAGTGTGGGAGGGTTCACCGGTGTGGGTCCGGTAGGTGAAGTGGCGGAACGAAAAGGCTTTCTCAAAGCTGAGGGGATCACGATCGAGTTCAACCGAGTGCGCGCCTCGCTGGAGTTGATGAGGAACTTTGTAAGCGGAAAGTACGACATCATCCAGACGAATGCAGACAATGTCATCGCTTGGGCCGAGGGTCAAGGGGTGGATCCAGAGCCGAACGACTTCATCATTTTCATGGGGGGAAACAGAGGACTGGCACGAGATTTTGTGGTGGCTCCCAACATCTTTAGTTTTGCCGACCTGCGGGGAAAGGTTCTGGCTGTGGACGCTGTCAATACAGGCTATACGGCGGTCTTAGTGTACATGCTCAAGGAAAATGGTTTGGCTTTGAATCAGGACTACACCCTGAAGGCGGTTGGTAACGGGGCATTGAGAGCAGACTCCATGAAGAAAGGAGATACGTTTGGGGGATTCGTGGGCCTGAGTGATGAACTGGAGCAGAGGGGATTTCGAAAGTTAGCCCAATCCCAAGACTACATCTCAGACTATGCCAGAGGCGTGGCAGCCGCTCGAAGGGAGTGGGCCAACCGGAACGAAGCCCTGCTGGTGCGCTACATCCGGGCCATGGTTCGCTCCACAAATTGGCTTCTGGATCCGGAAAACAGGCAGGAGGCGATCACTATTCTAGCGTCAGCAAGTGAAAGCTCCTTGGCCGAGGCCCAGCGGACCTATGAACAGGCTGTGGATCCCAGGTTTGGTTTTATTCCCAGCGCCAGAATCGAGCGCTCCGGCATCCAACGGATCATTCAGCTTCGCGAGATCATGGGTGCCATGAAACCTCCTCTGCCATCTCCGGAAAAATATATTGAGGAGCGATTCTACCAAGAAGCCATCGCTTCCCTGGCCCGCCAGAGAGACGCCCGTGCCATCCTGACGGATGATCTGCAACGCTCGGCCAGGCAGTATACCTTCCAGTTGGCTGCCAGGAGCGGCGCCCCACGGGGAGAGGAAATTTACTTTTTCAAATGTTGGATGTGCCACAATCAGTACACGGTAAAGGCGGGAACTCCTGCTCCTTTGCTGAAGGATCTCTACCAACGCCCCAGATTGTCTGACGGAAG
>JAPUKI010000255.1 GCA_027295745.1 Acidobacteriota bacterium | reverse complement strand
GTGGCACGTTTCTTTCCCAAAACTGCTCAAGTGACCTATCCAGAAAATCCCTAACCTGGAATTGCTAAATTCCAAATCATAAATTCCAAATCATAAACAAATCTCAAATCATAAATCCCAAATCATAAACAAACTCCGAATCCTAAGGGCGTGTTGTTCAAATGATCTTCAACACCTCTTCGCGGCCTGAGGTGCCGAATTCCCAGACAACTCCAAGGCACACTGCTTACTGAGGTATGTGATTCCCACGAGAGACCTCGGGAGCCCCAAAGGGGCGCCAGGAAATAGCCAGGGGTGATAACCCCTGGTAATCGAGCAGTTTTGGCCTGGAGCCCTGTAAGGGCGGCACTCCGAAATCTTTTCTCTCTGTTGCCGCCCTTACAGGGCTCTTATCTGCTGCTGCATCCTACCCAGGGCTTGCGCCCTGGGCTATTTCCTGTCGCCCCGTTGGGGCTCCGGAGGCTTCGGAAATTGACACAACTGGCCAAGCTCAAGCGACGATGGCTTCCCGGCGGAAAGGTGTAAAGAATGTCCTGGCACAAGTTGTTAACCATGTGCTGGCACTTTACACCTCAGGCCGCGAAGAGGTGTCGAAGATGATTTGAGCAACACGCTCTTGGAATTTGTTTGGAATTTGGGATTTATGATTTGGAATTTCCTTGGGATACCGCCTGCTGACTCTCCAGGATTCCCTTTTTCTCGTCCACAAAGTACAAAAGACCCCACCCAAGGATTAAAAAGCAAAGAACAGAGCCGACTCCATAGCGAGGCGAACCGGTCAGATCGGTGATCAGGCCAAAGAGTGCCGGTCCGAAGATCGCAGCAAACTTTCCGCCAGCTGCGAAAAAGCCAAAGAACTCGCCACTGTGCTCAGGGGGAGTGAACTGAGCAAGCAGGGAGCGTGAACAGGCCTGAACTCCCCCCAGCGCGAAACCGATGATCACTGCCAGGACCCAGAACTGCCAACTCTGATCGATCACGAGGGCGTAAAGTATCGCTCCCGTCCAGATAAACAGTGTGATGTGGATGGCACTCTTGGTCATCATTCTATCTGCCAGGTAACCGAAAAGCAGCGCTCCGAAAATGGCGACGAACTGGATGAGCATGAAACACAGAATCAGCTCGTCCGGAGACATACCCAGCACCTGGGCTCCAAACACAGATGCAATGAGAATGACCGTCTGAACGCCATCGTTGTAGATCAGGAAGGCAACCAGGAATTTGACCAGTTCCCGAAACTGATGGATCTTTCGAAAGGTGTCTGAGAGGCGCTGGAAGCCAATTTTCAGATAACTGGTTTTCGGGGGAAGTTCTCGCCCCTGGGCCCGCTCGCGGAGCCACAGAAAGGTGGGGATGGAAAAGATCCCCCACCAGGCAGCGACCAGCACCAACGAGGCGCGAATCGGAATGTAATCGGAGCCCGGAAGCCCAAACCAATCCGGTCTTCTAATCAAGCCCAGACAAAGGAGCAGACACAACAATCCTCCCACATACCCAAATGCCCAGCCAAAGCCGCTGATTCTCCCCATCCTCTCGGAGGTCGTGATCTCCGGAAGAAAGCCGTTGTAAAAAGTCAGGCTCGCTTCCATGCCCATGTTGGATAGAATGTAGAAGGCAACGGCCACCCAGATCTCTCCGGGGCCCGCCAGAGAGAGAAGAGCAGTGGCAAACACACCCGCATAGCAAAAGAAGAAAAGAAATCTTTTTTTCGACGCCTTGAAATCGGCAATGGCACCTAAGACGGGTGCACTCAGCGCCACCAGAAGCATCGAGGTGGAGGCGGCATAGCCCCAAAGTGCCGAGCCACTCACCCGCATGCCCAGGAAGGACAAACCGTCGGGTCCCACCACGACCTGAACGAAGTAAACATTGAAGATGACGACTATAGCTGTTGAGTAAGCAGAGTTGGCAAAGTCGTAGAATGCCCAGCCCCAAATCTCTCTGGTGCTAGAGCTCGAATTGCTCATTTCTTCAAGGGCTTGGAAGGTCGCATTTCAATCCGGCTGGTGAGACACCGAGGATGATGTTTGAGAGTCTCAATAACGACTTCCGCCACGTCTGAAGGAGAGAGCTTCCAGGAACTCTCGCCTGTTGTGGGATGGCTGAATTCAGTTTCCACGCTGCCTGGCATGAGGTGGGCGACACGGATGTCGTCGTATCTGATCTCCTGCATAAGCGCCTCGCTGAAACCCACCAGGCCAAACTTTGAAGCATTGTAAGCGGCTCCCTGAGGAAAGGCATTTGTCCCAGCCAAACTGCCGATATTGATAATGAAGCCCCCTCCATTTTTTTTCAACTCAGGGATAGCGAAGTGGCAGCCAAAGAAAACTCCGTCAAGATTGGTGGCCAGTAGATCCCGCCACTCTTGAAGCGACATTTCCTCAACGGTCCTAAAGATGCCGATTCCCGCGTTATTCACCAAGATATCGATTGCGCCGAATTGATCAACACAATGCTGAATCAGGTCGCGGACTTGGTTTCCATCTCGCACATCGCAGGCCTTTCCGCTGACCTTGCCCTTGCCCAACTGGTTGAGACGCTCGAGGGTGTGCTGGATATCGTCTTGGTGGCGAGAGCTGATCACCACCTGCGCCCCCTCTGTAACAAGAGAGTGAGCGATGGCCAGTCCAATTCCTTTGGTGCTTCCAGTGACAACTGCCTTTTTACCTTTCAGGTTCATCTGCTTCAGTGTCTCCTTTCTTGAGAACCCTTCTTGTCGAGTTCAAACTCCCCTTTCAAGTCTTCCATCATCTCGGGCAAACGTTCATACAAGTTCTTGGTTTGACGCGGCGGGTGGTTTGCCAGGGAGTATGCAGTAATAAGAGGAAGCGCCACCGTTGAATCCATATAGCACACGACAGCATCGGGCAAGCCATCAGCCTCCACTTTTCCCCAGGTCACAGCCTCTTCAGGCGTCGCACCAGATAGTCCGCCGCTATCGGGCCGTGCATCCGTCACCTGCAAATAGTAATCATGACCTCTTCCCTCGATTCCCAGGACTTCTTGTATGTGGGGCTCCGTCTGTAGGAGGAAATTCTTGGGAGAACCCCCTCCCAGGATAAACACTGCACTTTTTCCGCCCCGCCTCTTGGCAGCCAGAACAATGGCGGCCGTCTCATTGACGTCGCGTGAAACATCCAGAAACAGTTGGTTTCCTTCAAGAGCTTCAGCAGCGATGTTCATCCCGATGGAGCTGTCCCCCGGTGAAGGAGTGTAAACCGGCACCTTGTACTGAGCGGCGGCGGCCAGCAGGGACTTACCCGCTCTTTTCCCTATTTGCTCTCTCTGGGCCAGGTATCTGCCAATTTGGTGGTGAAACTCCGCACTACTCATTCTCTTCTGGAATTCCGGCGCTCGAATCACTTCTCTGAAAAACCGGTCTGTAGAGAGTAAGACCTCATAGTCGAAGAAGATATCGTAGATTCGAACCACTCCCTCGCGGCGAAGGAGTACGTCGCTCACTTGAGGATTTCCCCGGTGCATGGAGAGTCCAAGACCAAAATGGGCATCGTGATACAGATTGGCACCAGTCGAGACAATCCAATCGATGAAACCGCGCTCGATTAAAGGAACGAGACAGGACATACCCAGTCCTGCCGGAGTCAGGGCCCCAGTCAAACTGACTCCAACCGTGACATCATCGGCCAGCATCTTTCCGGCAAACAAATGGCACGCCTCTCGTAGTCGTGCCGCGTTGTAAGCCTCGAACATCGAATCAATGAGTTCCGTGATGGTCGTTTCAGGCTGAATAGGTCCGGGACCGATTCTCTTTCCTGACAGAAAGTCGCTCATTGCTTTCCTCGGAACCAAAAAACGGCTTTGGGGGTATGATCCGCGAATTCTGCCGGAGTATAGCAAATCGCTTGCCACTCCCCTAGGCTACAATTGGGTGTATGGCTCAAGTGCTTCCTTTTCGCGCCTACCGCTATAATCCAGAGCGGATTGATGAGATTGGTGATGTCCTCACCCAACCCTACGACAAGATCTCTCCAGCGATGTTACGAGATTATCTGGGGCGCCACCCGTGCAACATCGCTCGGGTCATCAAGAACCGCAACCACCAGGATGCCGGAC
Organism: Acidobacteriota bacterium; assembly: GCA_027295745.1. GTDB lineage: Bacteria > Acidobacteriota > UBA6911 > RPQK01 > JADFOI01 > JADFOI01. Next base: position 795 of record JAPUKI010000255.1, on the reverse strand, counting down.
AGCTCTTGAAACAGTGGATGCAAGAGGGCGATTTGAAACAAGACGACTTATCCTCTTTCTACCCCTACGAGCAGGAATTTGAGTTTGATGGTCAATCCTTCTCGCGCATGGGATTGATCGGATTGGTCTCTCTGGAAGGCGGGGCTGTCTCGGTCAAAGGACATGAGCAAGTCCTGGATGAGCAACTGGAGGACCGCTTGAATCTGCTTCGTTCCACGGAATCCAACAAAGGCCTTATCTTTATGCTCTACCGTGACTCCAGCAAAGTGGTTGACCAGCTTCTTACCGAATTCAAACAGCAGCACACGCCAATCGCTCAAGTCGTCGACAACAATCAGGTCTCGCACCGTCTATGGCAGCTGTTTGAAACAGGTCTTCAAGAACGCATTACTGAGACCTTGAACAGCCCTCGCTTATACATCGCTGATGGGCATCATCGCTTCCAGAGCTCTCTCCTTTACTTTCAAGAGTGTCGGGAAAAGGGCTGGAAGACAGCAGCCAGTGAAAGCTTTGACAAACGGATGATCGCCCTTTTTAACATGGAGAGTTCAGCAGTGAAGATTTTGCCCACTCATCGGGGCATTCAAAATCTCATCGGTTTTGACCTCAGCAGATTGCTTTCCAGGCTGGAGCCCAATTTTGAGGTTCAAAGAGTGGTCGACCTCCCGAAGCTCGAACGCGAAATGCAGGGAACAGGTGCCCGCATTGGATTGGTTGCCAAGAGCAATCCGACTTACTATGCATTACGCCTCCGAGAAAAGATGGAGAGTGATTCCACCTTCATGCCAGGTCTTA
>JAPUKI010000254.1 GCA_027295745.1 Acidobacteriota bacterium | reverse complement strand
GTACGTTTGCGGGGGCCTGGGGCACCCGCTTGCGGGTCACGCGCCTTGTCAGGGCGGCACCTTCGCTGCTTCATGACGAGAACCTATGCATAACCCCGGCTGGGGTCCGCCCCGGGGCTGGCAGGTGGAGCAGAAAGAGCTGCTGCGTTGGCCTATCACTATTTTCTGAATCAGGGTTCCACAGCGATGACAGGATTCTCCTTGGCGCCCATACACCATCAACTTCTCCTGGTGACTCCCCGCTTCCCCATCGCTGTTGACGAAGTCACGAAAACTGGTGCCGCCGTATTCAATCCCCCGCTTCAGGACTTGTGTGATGGCCTTAAAAAGCCTTTCCCTCTCTACTATCCGTATTGATCGAATTTTCCGGGAAGGATGAATACCCGCGTTGAAGAGCGCCTCATCGGCATAGATGTTCCCGATCCCGGCCACAAAAGCCTGATTCAACAGCAGCGATTTGATGGCCAGCTTTCGATTGCGAAATCTTTTGAGAAAGGCCGGCAGGTTGTAAGCAGGGGTAAAAGGCTCCAAACCCAATCCCCCAAAGAAAGCAGACAGTACATCCTCCCCTTTTTCAATCAGGAAGACCTTGCCAAATTTGCGGATATCCCGGAAAAGCACTGCTCCGCCCTGCCGGAAGCGGATGAGCAGGTGAGTATGCCGGTCGGGAGCATGCTGAAGAGCTCGCTGAAGACCAGTAACCGGATGTCTCCTGAATCCCTGGCAATCAGGCCGGTTAGGATCCCGAAAGGTGAGCTGCCCCGTCATGCCGAAGTGGAAAATGAGGTAGTGGCTGTCCAGCTCAAAGAGTAAATATTTTCCGCGTCGGCTAAGCCCCTGTATCGTCTGTCCAAGGACGTCTTGAGTCAGGCGCTGAGCCTCGACCTGTAAAATCTTGGAATCTCCGACCCAGACATCCTCAATTGAGAGTCCCACCACATGAGGCTCCAGTCCCCGCCGCACCGTCTCAACTTCCGGAAGCTCAGGCATGATTAAAACCCTGACAACTGACAACTGACAGTTGACAACTGGATTCTACACGATCAACTGAGTAATCCAACACTGCCCAAGGCTGTCATTTTGATTTTGGATGGCTTGATGAAAGCTGTCCCGAGGGACCAGTGTTAACGAATAGGATTTTGGAGTGTGGATTCCTACAGTCGAATTTGGGCAGCCTGTTCGGGGGAGAGGGGTCTGGAGAAGATACGCACAGGAGCCTGCACCGTGGGTTCGTCACCATCTTCCTCCGGCAGTTCGACACCGTGTCCCACGAGCTCGAGGATAGCCTTGGAGTCGCAGGTACAGGACCACAAGTCTACGGAGACATAGTTATCGAACATCCTGCAGCAGGGTATTTCGTTGATTTCCTTGTAGTGCAGGGATCGGAAAGCTAGGATCGCCCGGTGGCTTTGACTCGGGGAGATACTATAGAGGGAGACGGGCTCCATAGGCTTCTTGCAGCCCTCACAAAAAGGCACCGAACGCACCATGTTGCTGGCAGTGTGGTAGGCCATTATTGCCCCCGCCAGTAAGCTGATTCCCAGCAGAGCAAAGATGATTCCTTCATATGTTGTTCCTATGGCCTCCGGCTCCTCGAGCCAAGTGAAAGAGAGGCTTCCACCGACCATCATGCGGACAAACAAACCAACTCGGTCAAACAGAAAGGACTCACCGGGCGCCATGACACTCTGGCCCAAAAACAGGAACAAAGCCAGACCACCGACAGTCCACAGGAACGCGATCGCGCCCGCTTGTAAGGGCATTCGACACTTGGCCGCCACAGCTCCTTTTGCGACATGCTTTCCCACCCCTGTCCCGATCGCATAGGGGGCAAGCAGCATCAGTCCAGCGATGACCAAAGGAAGCACGAAAAAGTAAACCGGCAGCACGTTATGGATCACATTGACAACCAAAGCACCAGCCAGCACGACGGCCGCTTTCAGCAACCCCACAAAAAGGCCGGTTGCACCGGAGAACAAGAGGGCAGAAGTGCTTCCCAGCACCCCGCTGGGAGTGTAAGCCAGTTTGACCGATGGTCCCCAATCCACGAGGGCATCTTCCCGACTAGGGGATTCTTCACGCGGGCCATTCACGGGGTCAAAGCCTTGGTCAGGCTGTGGGTCTCCCGGAGAAGGAGCGTACTGAGGCTGGTCACTCAGGGGGGACATGCCTTTCTCAAGACGCAGACCTCCTGTAGAAGGAGCCTCTTCCAGCTCTGGGTTAGCAGATTCAAGTTCTGGGCTTCCGCCTTCCTCAGGGAGCTTCCCCTGGCAGGCCCAGCAGAAATCACGCCCGGGCTCGTTCTCCTGCTGGCATTGGGGGCAGGTCCTTTTTTCTATCCAGGGGCTTGCAAGTCCGTGTTCAGACATTTCGATAGCCTCTCGTCACTCAGCTCTAAGAGCACAGCGAGCTGTTGACTGTAAGACCCTAAATCCAAAGCACATTGCGTGCCACTTTGCTGAAATCCTCGCCAAATACCTGACCTGGATAAGATAAATGACTATAAATAAATGAGTTATAGGATGTTTTAGGGATGAGTTGAGAGGCGATCAGCTATTGCATTCTTCCCGTCTGTGTCAACCACAGTTAACAGCTCTGCTGAGCTGCTCGTGCGGGCTACACAGTGTCGTAACTGTCGTGACGACGTAGCCACGCCATGCTGTAAGGCAAGTTCGATTCGTCTCGTCCTTTGGGCACCAGGTCCATGTAGTGATAGGCAACGTTCAACATGTCCAATCCACGCGCATAGCAAGAATAGGTATGGAAAACATTCCCTTCCTCGTCCCTATAGAAAACACTGATACCAGGCGCCTCCTCACTGGGAAACTGAGTGATGCGAAAATTGTAATTCATCTCCCCATTTTTCATCTCATCAGATGTAAAGGACACGTGATAATCACGATTAAAGTCATTTTCAAACGAAGACACCCACTTAAAGCTCCATCCCATGCGTTTTTTATAGGCTTCCAATGAGTCCAACCCGGCTCGGGAGACAGCCAGCAGCGTAATGTCGCGATGATGGAGATGCACAACACTGTCATTGAAGTTATCCGCCCAAAATGAACAACTGGGACAACCTTCCGCCCAATCCGGGCCATACATGAAGTGATAGATAATGAGCTGGCTTCTGCCTTCAAACAGTTCTGATAGCGTTTCCTGACCATTGGGACCGTCGAACAGATATTCCTTGTCAACCTGAACCCAGGGAAGCTCTCGCCGATCTTGGCTCAGTTGGTCACGCAGTCGAGTCAATTCCTTCTCTTTAGCGAGATGCTCCATACGGGCTGCAAGCCAATCATCTCTGGAAACGATCTTATGGTTTTTCATAGTCAGCCTCCAAGGTGGGAGCCGGACCGAAACGTGGGAGCCGCCTCAGTGCGACGACTGGGCGCAGCTTGGCGAGACAACATCCCTGTCAACTTCCATTGTCTGCTTCTTGAATCTAAAGATGAGTATGCCACTATAACACCCCCGGGTCCCCCTACCACCGATGAATCCCGATTGTCTCCCGCTAGGCTGATCACTTAAGATGACTAGGGTTCCCTCTATGACAACTCCGTCCAAGCAAGAAATCATCAGAAATTATGACAAATATGCCCATTGGTACGACTTCGTGGAGAGATTTCCCGAGTTATTGGGACTCAACAGGGTCAGAAAGAAACTTTTCCGAGAGGCTTCGGGCAATGTGCTGGAAGTGGCCGCCGGAACCGGGAACAACCTCCGCCACTACCCAAAAGATTGCAAGATCACACTGATCGACTTGAGCCGCGGGATGCTGAAGAGGGCTTTACAGAAAGCAGGGAAACACAAGCTTCATGTCTCCATTCAGGAGATGGATGCTGAAAGGCTAGGATTTTCGGATAACACGTTTGACACCGTCGTAGACTCTTTGAGCTTGTGTACGTTAAAAGAGCCAGTAGAGGCTCTCAAGGAGATGTCCAGGGTATGCAAACCCAGCGGTCGGATCCTTCTTCTCGAGCACGGCAGAAGCAGCAATGAGCGAGTGGGACGATGGCAAGACAAGCGAGCCGACAAGCATGCCAAACGCTTAGGATGTATCTGGAACAGAAATATTCTAAAGTTCGTAGAGGAAGCTGGTTTGGAGTTCATTTCAAGGAAACGGTATTTCTTCGGTATCTTTCACGCCATCAAGGTCAAACCCGGCCAAGTCTGAGCGGATGACGCGAATCACTCCAGCCCACAGAGTCATGGGAAGAGGACAGTAGTCTGTTATATATAGTAGTGGGCTTGGTGGCCATCGAATCAGGCTATGGTGATCTTTTCAGCCGTGACACCGGCAAGGTACAGGATGGGGAGCAAAAATGGAAATGGCAAAGTCGGTTTCACTCGACGAAATAGATTCCGAGGGTTTTACCAGAGAACTTGAGGCGCTTCGCCGGGACGTCGTTCAGTCGCTCTGCCACCAGGACTTCCTCCATCTCCTTAAAATGAAGCGGATCGGAAACTTGATCACCCTGCTCGGCTATGCCACCGCCTGGATCATTCCCAATCCCATCAGTGCCGCTCTCATCGCGCAGGGGATTCTCACTCGCTGGCTCCTCATGCATCACATCAGTCACGGCGCCTACGACAGGGTGCCCGGCGTGACACCAGGGTATACGAGCAAGACTTTTGCCCGGGGCTGGCGGCGCTTCATCGATTGGTTCGACTGGATTCTGCCCGCTGCCTGGGCTTGTGAACACAACTTTCTGCATCACTACCATACCGGCGAAGATGGGGATCCGGATCTGGTCGAACGACACGCAGAGATAATGCGCAACTGGCGATGTCCCCGCCCCCTAAAATATCTGGTACTGTTCCTGACCGGTATCACCTGGAAATTCAGCTACTACGCGCCAAACACGCTCAACGCCTTTGAATCGCACAAGAACAGAAGCCAGCAGAAAAGGCAACTCACTCCCATTGGGTTCTCCAACTTTTTTGACGTCCGCAACTGGCTGGTGCGTAAACTTTGGCTCTCATGTTACCTGCCCTTTTTCACGCTCAATTTTGTCGTCATCCCGCTCCTCTTTCTCCCGCTGGGAAAAACCGCGGTGTTGTTCGTGCTCATCAATAGAGTGCTGGCCGAGTTCATCACGAACTTCCACTCCTACATGGTCATCGCTCCCAATCACACCGGTTCTGACCTCTTTCGCTTCGACCACCACTACAAAAACAAACAGGAGTTTTACGTGAATCAGGTACTGGGATCGGTGAACTACAAGACCGGAAGCGACTGGATTGACTATCCCCAGATGTGGCTCAATTACCAGATTGAGCACCATCTGCTTCCCGACCTGCCCATGACGAAGTACCAGCAGGTCCAGCCCAAGATTCAAGCGCTCTGTAGCAAGTACAACCTTCCTTACCTTCAGGAGAGCGTGTTTAAGAGGTTCAGGAAATTCCTCGATATCTGTGTCGGTGATGGCACCATGGTACGGGTTCCTTCCGAAAGCGGCAGAGCTTACACGCCAGTGAAATCCAGCCGCGGGTAAGGGTCTCCTGCCAAAGGGACCCTATCTCTCGTCTTTCATCGGAATAGGATCTTCAAAGAAGGTCTGGAACGAGATGTCCCACTTCCTGGCACTCACGTTCGCATCTATATCGTACCTATTGACCAGGAAAGTCGAAACCATGCCCGGGGCCAAAGGGAGCGTGCGTATACGGACTTCATCTTGGCCGACAGGAGAGCCATCGTTTCGATAGAACATAATGACCACAGAGGCTGTCTTGATCTCTTCCGAACCGATGTTCTTGACAGTTCCTGAGCAAAGCAAATCTTCCAGGCCACCGATAGGGTTCGGCACTCTTTGACACTCTGCCCTCAATAACGCCAGGACGGGAACTCCCTCGTCGAAAGTCTGTTTCTCGGGAAGCTGAGGAGTGGAAAGAACGCTTTCACTGACAGTCTGTTTTTCGGGAAGCTGAAGTATGGAAGGAACTCTTTCACTGGGCAGATCTTCAGGTAGATCACTCGTCTGTCTTGCGGGACTTGGTGGATCTTCGGTGAGATCAGTAGAAGTGGGCGAACATGCTGTCAAGAAGCACAACGCTAGAATGACCAATCGTCCGAAGATGGTCTTCATCGTGCCGAATATACTCGATATCGCGTTGGTGACCAAGAATCGAAAAGGTGAAGGTTTGTGAGCACTCAGGAGCAGGTGCGTCCCAAGCCGTAACAACTGCAGCTGACTAACTGTTTCCCATTGTCTTTAGCAGCCTCACGTCGTAACATTGAGCGTAACTGCATGGCAGTGAGGGGGAGTTTCGTGCTCGGCAAAACCATCGGCCACTACAAAGTCTTAGAAAAGATCGGCCAGGGCGGCATGGGAACCGTCTACCGTGCCCAAGACACAACGCTGGACCGTGAAGTGGCCATTAAGGTGTTGCCCGAGCAGTTCACCCAGGACCCGCAGCGGCTGGCTAGGTTTGAGCGAGAAGCAAAGCTGCTGGCCTCACTCAACCACCCCAACATTGCAGCCATTTATGGCTTCGAGCAGGCAGATGACATTCACTTTCTGGTGCTGGAGCTGGTCGAAGGGGAGACATTTGCTGAGAAGGTTGCCTAGGGACCGCTTCCCGTCGCAGAGGCCCTGGAAGTCTGCCGTCAAATTGCTGAGGGAGTGGTAGCGGC
>JAPUKI010000253.1 GCA_027295745.1 Acidobacteriota bacterium | reverse complement strand
GCCTGCTTGGCCTCATCCGTGGGGTTGAAGCGAACCATGCCCAGGCCGGCGGTGAAGAACGGCCGTATTCGGCTCTCATTGTCCGTGAAAAAGCGCACAAAGTTGAGTTGAACCTGGCCCACGTTGACCTTGAAATCACGCGTCTCGATGACGCCTCCGGTGTCCTGGCTGATGCGTTGGTCGTTGCGACCGAAGCTGTAGTCTCCTTCCAGAGTCCAGTGTGAGCTCAGGTCCAGCGAACCACGCAGGCCGAACGCACCGCCGTTGAGAAATTGGGAGACGAAGGAGTCACCATTCAAGTCGAAGGTGCGCTCTCCACTGATAAATGAACCTCCGAATAAGACTGTGATGCGAGGGTTGGCACCGGCCAGGGCATTGGGAACAACCGCGGCGGCAACCAGCAGTGCGCAGCCGACCCATCCCAGAACTCGTTTTGTTCGTACTGTTTTCATCTTGACCTCTCTTTAGTTTCTGTTTTGCAATGTTGTGACTAACTTAGCGGTATCCAGGAGGCAGGACAGTGACGGTCATCACAGGGCCGCGTAGTGGCGAGCCGGTGGAACAGTCTGAATAATCGGTTGATCCAGGTTGGTTGTGTAGGGGCGCACGGTCGTGCGTCCTATCAATTGTCGATAAAGCAGGGTTTGTGGGCGCACAGCCGTGCGTCCCTACAGGCCGTAATCAAATAGAGTGCGGTTTTGAGACAGTGGCATCTGTGCGCCCCTACAGGTCCTTTTTCCCTACCTGGATCTGGGAACAATGGTTCTTCGATGCAGTCCCTTGCCGATGATCTTTTCACCCTCCTTCACCAGCACCTCAAAAAGGAGTTTTCGTCCATCCGCCTCCAGGACCTTCGAAGATACGGTCAGTTCGGACCCTGGCAGGGCAGGGGCCTTGTGCTTGACCTGTACTTCATATCCCACAGTGGCAAAACCGGCGGGCAGAAAGGGCCGAACTAAATCAGCGGAGGTGAGTTCCATCCAGGCGATCATCATGGGTGTGCTGAGCACGGAAGTGCCCGTTGGAGATACGGTGTGTTCCTCTTCTACGGTGAGAACACGCTCATCGGCCATTCCTGGCGTAATACCGTCAAACTTGTCCATCGAGTTCTCGAATTCTCAGGGAATGATAGATCCAACGCTCGTGGAGATCAACTTCTCAGGAATGTGACCTAGTTCACCTCGCCGTGAGCCAAGAAACGTAGAAGATGGTTCTGATCCTTGGCCTCGCACTGAAGGAACTGCATAGCCACTGAGTTGATGACTTTCCCATTTTGGTCGCTTGGGGTTGCTCGCAAAATCCAGCCGACGACATCAATCTGATTGGTAGCGCTGAAATGGATTCTCACCGCCAGTCGATCTCCCGCATCGAGGGGAAGATGGGTCTCAAACGCTAATCCTCCTACACTAATATCCTTGGTTTGGCACTTGAATTCCTCGCCGACAAGATTACGTTCGGCAGCATCGATGACGGTACAAACCAGGCGGATTTGCGTGCGCACCCGGTAAGATTGCCTGCGCTGTACGGTGATCCCGCCCCCGCGCAATTTCGCCACGACGCTTTGTTTGCTGGCCTTGAGAATCCTGGCCTCCCAGAAGTAGGCAATCGCCCCCTCATCCCAGTATTTGATCCGAACTTGAGATCCCTTGCGGAAAGGAAGCGGCCAGATCGGTCTGGCAAGTTCCAGGCAGATTTCGTTGGGAGAGCTGTGGGTCACCATGGCCGGTACCTCTCCCTTGGATTTCACATGGATGGAAATAGTTGATCCTGTCCTCGGATAAGAACCAGGGCTACTCGTGGATGTTGCAGGTTCTTCTTCTAATGGCTGAATATGTTCATCAGACACACTTTGATTTCCCAAATTCATACTTGTCCTCCCTTGCCCTTTTATAAAGCAAGAAAGGAGCCAGTTCTCATGAAATAAGTTAAGTTACTGAAGTATTGGATCTTATGAGTTTCAGGGAAAGCTTTAGGAGACTCGTGATGACAATTCGTGCCACATTTGTCAACCTGGGTTGACAATTTCGGTGATTTCTCGGGAGAGCCAGGTGATGAAAGAGAGAAGGCTTGGACACCGTGGCCGCAGGGTACGGCCACGGTGTTCACTCGATTAGAAGTTGTTTGCGCTCTCGTTCCCACTGAATGAATCCAAAGCGGCGGCTTCCAGGCCCTTATTGACGAGTATCCGAACCTCGACTCGTCGATTCTGCTGGCGGCCCTGGAAACTGGAGTTTTCAGCCGCGGGGGCCAATTCTCCGTACCCGTGTGGGGTAATAATCCGTCGTAGTGAAATTTGGTGAGTCTCGATCAAGTAGCGAACAACCGTTTCTGCTCGGCGCTGGCTGAGAAGAGCGTTATATCTATCGTCTCCATCTGATGAAGCAAATCCTTTCACTTCAATCAGATAACCCTTCACATCGTTGGTCTGACGGGCCAGTCCGTCGAGTTGCGTTCGGGCATCTCCCGTCAGGCTGGAACTGTTGAAGCTAAAGGCTATGATGAGCATGTGGGTTTCCTGATAGTCATCCAGGGCTGAAACCCGCTTGTCGGTATTATCGGCCCGGGAAATGGCGCGATCGGCAGTGCGTTGAGCCTGCTGGGCTTCACTGCGTGCTACGCGGAAGGCAGCATTTAATTCCGTGATCTCTCCGGACATGATCTCCGTGCGTTCCTCGAGGCGATCCTGGCGGTTGTGCGCTTCCTCGACACGCATTTCCACCGGCGACACTCTTGACGAGATAATCTGGGCAACCCTGAGATCGTCCTGAGTGAATTTGATCTCCTGGGCCACGAGTTCTCCCGACGAGGTACCATGTCCTTTCACCTGGAGCTTTAGGCCAAGAAGGAGATGTTGGGGCGTATAGCTGTTGGCTTTGCGAAAGAAATTCCTTTTCTGCTCTTTAATGACGGTCTCGTCGGTTACGGAGATGCTCATCTCAGAGCCTTGCTCATCCCGTAAGGTAAAAGTATCAGTTGAGCGCTCGACGACGACACCTTGGGTTTTCATCACGCCCAGGGGGGCCGGAGTTTTGGATTCGCTGCCGGTGTCCTGTGCGGCGAGCATGCCCAGGGTGGCGAAAAAGACCACTAGGGGAGCAATAATCGAATGACGTGTAATTGGTTTCATAGCAATACCCTCCTTTTCAAAAAAAGGCTCAAGTCGATCATGATCAATTTTATAAAAGTTCTCTGACGGTATACCGACATCCTGGAGACGCTGAGGAGTCCAACCCACGGCCTCTTGAGCGGGCCGGAACCCGATGATCCCCGATTCCTTTCCTTAGATGCTCTTTTTTCAAAATTGTTCCCTTAAACCCGCTTGTAAAGTAACACCCAGGCGGCTATCTGTAGAGAAATCGGAAAGTTACAAGACCAGACAAAGAGGTAGGAGGTCATCCGCTTGGAGCACAAACGAACTGTAAACGAAGCTTGTCTCAACAGAATCTTCTGGTTTTCGGACGTTGCAGTGTACATCTCTGTAAACCGCTGATTATTTGGGAGTTATGCTTTTTCGAATCCCTTGTCTTTACTAGGCTCTCAGGCTTGGCATTCCGTTTGCTTGAAATGTCATTTAGCGCTCCGAATGGAGCGGCTGATAATATGGAAGCATGAGTGATTCGGAGATTCGATGAGAGTCTCCTACCAAGCAGTTGAATCGATCCGATGAATAACTTCGATTACCGTAAGCTGGTTTTATTGGTCATCTTGATCTTGGTGGTCGGTCTTTGTCTTTACCGATACCGAGACCTCTGGCCTTTTGGCCCCGATAGCCCGAAGCCCTCCGTCATCGTGGTAGAAGATAGAACAGCCTCCCTTTCTCTGGATGAAGAGACCAAGGCTGAGATTGTCGACTACTTTAAGGGGGTCAGGGTTCCCCCGGAGCAGATCAATCTAGCCTTTGCCAGAAGTTTGGAGTCTGTCGGTCGGTCCCAGTTATCCGAGGGAAATGATGAGGAAGCTCATAGCACCTATCAGAAGGTTCTGGCTATCAGTTATCAGCAGGGCAGTCTGAAGGGGATTGGCACTGCTTTACTGGCTCTATCCGAACTCGCAGAACGAGAAGACAATCAAGGTGAAGCCCTGGGTGCTGTAATGCTCCTCTCAAAAATGGCTGAGGCATTAGGTAGTGAGGAGAAGGAGGTCCTGGAGCGTAGACTTGCCAGACTACTGGAGCAGCAGGATAGCATCGAAATGCAGATGACGGGCATCCAGGAGGAAGGAGCGGAAGAGGGTCCTGAGCGGATCGCCCTTGCTAGTGAATCCGAAGCTGAAACATCACTGAGGAGTGATTCAACGGATGGAGAGTCCGAACCGGCGACACCACCTGTCAGTGATTCGACAGACAGAGAAAACCTGCCAGCGAGGCCGGCTCCCAAAGACTCCAGAAGCGGGCAGGTTCAGGCAAATCCCCGAATCCTTCAGTTGGCTGATCAAATCGAAATCCACGTAAGCAGGTTCCGAGGCCTCCCCGTTGGCCAACCCATTGTCAAGACCTTTGCCACGCGAAAAGAGATCGAAAAACGGTTGCTCGAGTTAGCCAATGAATGGAATCCTCCCAGCCAAGTGGAACTGGAGATGAAAGCACTGGTGAAACTCGAGTTGATTCCCCGGAGTTTTGCCCTTGACGAGTTCCTTCGAAAAACTTTACTGCTCTCCACGGTCAGTCTCTATGACCCTAGAACGAAGACTCTGTATATTTCCGATTCCCATATGGATATGGAGGACGGTGAAATCGCGGATGAATTGGTGGTGAGCCTGGTCATGAACCTGTTTCATGCTCTACAGGACCGGCACTTCAACCTAACCCCTTATACCTTCAAGGTTGAAGGCAACGACGACGCTTCAATGGCCCGGTTGGCTCTCGTTCTGGGAGACGCTCTAGCTGTCTTGGTCGACTACAGTGTGAGTTCCCAGTTACTTAGCCCTGCACAAGTAAGCGATGTTGATTTGTCTTTTCGTCAAGAAATCGAGAGCCAACTAGGTGAAGACGTTCCCGAGGCTCTTAGGGAACTCAAAGTGTTCCCGACCGTTGCGGGTTTCAAGTTCATGCGGTCCTTTCGAAAGTGGAACAGTCTGGAAGATGTAAGCAGGCTCTATTCCGATCCCCCCCGCTCAACGGAACAGTTCATGCACCCGGAAAAATATCTTGCTGAGAGGGATGATCCGACAATCGTCGAAGGGCAGGTCCCTCCTTTGGTTCTCTCTGTTCCCTGGAAGAGAACCTACATCAAGGTCCTTGGTGAGCTCTCCTTATACCTCGTTCTGAATAGGTTTCTCGAAAGGCACACAGCTGTGCGGGCTTCTCAAGGCTGGGACGGCGATCGCTTTGAATTGTTCGAGCATCCAAACGGAAACTTGGCCTTCGTTCTTCGCTCGGTGTGGGATACCGAAAAGGATGCCAGTGAGTTTGCAGCGGCCTACGCGGACGTGGTTCAAAAGAAGTATCCCACTGCCCAGCTGGTCAAGGCAGGGGATAGTCGCAGAACAGAAGAAAAGGAACTGCGGTGGGAATCAGACGGAAACCGTATCATTCTGCG
>JAPUKI010000252.1 GCA_027295745.1 Acidobacteriota bacterium | reverse complement strand
CCTGCAAACGCCCGCCGAATTGATCATGGATTGGCTTGAAGAGCCTTCGGCGAACGTTCAACCGGAAGAGCCGCTCACAAATGGAAGCGATCCCCAGGGCCAGCCGAAACCTGGACTGTCCCTTCTGCTTGATTCCGCTTTCAATACGCCGGTAGAAAGTTTCAAAAAGGAGGGGCACACCCAACATGACCGTGGCACCTGTTTCCTTTAAGTTCTCGGGTATGCGGCGAAGGCTCTCGGCATGACAGACGCTACACCCCTGATAAAGTGCCAACAGAAAACCACCCATGGATTCGTAAGTGTGATGCAGCGGCAGAACCGAAAGCAGCACGCCATCCTGAATCGAAATGTACTGAGAAGTAGCCATGACGTTGGAAACGATATTTCCGTGGGTCAGCATGACACCCTTGGAATTTCCTGTGGTTCCGGAAGTGAAGATAATAACGGCCGGATCTTTTGCACTGAGTCCGATCTCTTGAAAAGAGGGACTCCCACCCAAAAGTGCCTCCTGGCCTTTTCGCAACGCTTCCGGGTAGGACAGATCAGCTCCCTCTTTCTCCTCTTCCATGGAAATGAGCTGCTCCAGGGAGGGAATACCACCTCGACACTCCTTAATCTGATCGACGTATTGCCTTGAGCAAACCAAGATCCTGGGTTTGGAAAAATTCAGGACGTGACAAATCTCTGGGACAGTGAGATCCCGGTCAATCGGCACAGCCACCAAACCCGCTGTGACCGCTGCCAGGTAGGCCACAGCCCATTCAGTCCGGTTTTCCGACAGCATCGCCACACGATCGCCTTTTCGCAAACCAAATTCTGAGAAAGCTGTGGCCAGTTCAGTGACTCGCTCACCCAGTTGACTGTAAGTGAGAGAAGTATAAGTCCCGTGTTTTTTACTTCGCAGGGCCACCCGACTGCTATACCGATCCGTCACCTGAATCAAGAAATCTCGCAAGTCTTTTATGGGGTAAACGGAATAAAGAGGCGGCTTCTTCACGGTTGAAAATTGTAACGGAAAGCAGTCCGGATCGCCATCGAGAGTTCTGGTGGCGGGTGTAAAGGAAGTTCGGGGACAGGGAGTTCGGGGACAGGCCCAAGAATTCTCCCCGAATTCGGGGCCTGTCCCCGAACTTCCTTTACACCCGCCCTAGCTTTTCACAGCATCCAGACTGACGACGGCTTTCTCTCCCACCACCTGAGCACTGTGGACGCTATGGGCTGAAACCTCGATCGAATCACCAGCGTGCAGCAAAAACTCTTTCCCCTCAAGCGTGATCAAGAACTCCCCTTCCAAGACGGAATCTTTCTTGTCCGTCGAATGGGTGTGATCAGAAAACACCGTCCCCATGGGGTACAGGTAGCGGACGACCGAAGAGTAACCTTCCGCCATGAGTTTACGGCGCAGGTTTTCTTCACTCAAAGGTCCCCATTTGGATTGGTCCCAGGGTTCAATCATTTTTAGCCTGAATTGCCAACGCCCAGTGGTCGCTTTCAGGAGGTGAGAGTAGTCTGCTGCTGTTTCAGGCTGGAAGGCAAACCGAATTGAACGTTCTCTTCCCGAACTCTCAACTCTTCTAGGACCGCACCCTGGCGTTGAAAAAACGTCACGATCTCCATGACCAGGCTTTCCGGAGCTGAAGCGCCGGAGGTCAATCCGAGAATCTCAACACCTTCGAGCCATTCATCCTGAAGGGAATGCAAATCATTGATTAGGTAGGCACGGGTCCCCGCTCTTTCGGCCTCTTCAACCAGTCGATTAGAATTACTGCTGTTGGCGGCACCCACCACCAGGATCAGGTCCGACAAACTCGCCAGTTCCTTCACCGCCACTTGCCTGTTCTCTGTGGCATAACAGATGTCCTCTGAAGGGGGTCCCGAAATACTGGGAAACTTCTTCCGCAGGGCCTCGACCATTTCTTGGGTGTCTTGCAGGCTCAATGTAGTTTGTGTGATATAGGCAACCTTTTCCGGATCTTCCACCTCCAGGTCCTCGATATCCTCCATCGTTTTCACTAATCGAGTATGCTCAGGAGCCTCTCCCATCGTTCCGATCACCTCGTCATGACCCGCGTGTCCAATCAGAATGATGGTGTAGTCCTGCTGGGCATAGCGAAGCGCCTCGATATGCACCTTCGTGACCAGTGGACAGGTAGCATCGATGACTTCCAACGATCTGGCAGCGGCTTTCTCCCTGACCTCAGGCGAAACGCCGTGAGCACTGAAGATGACTCTTTGCCCCTCCGGGACATCCTCGACACTGTCCACAAAAATGGCGCCTTTCTCAGCGAGTTCCTTTACGACATGTGGGTTATGGATGATCTCTTTACGAACGTAGAGGGGGTCGGTGTAAGCCTCCAAGGCAATCTTGACGATATCGACCGCTCGAACCACACCCGCGCAAAAGCCACGGGGACTGGCAAGGAGAAGCTTCTTGATCATGTTAGGCCCTATTCTAACATGTGGATCACTGACCGGGGTCAGAATCCAGAATTCAGAATCCAGAATCCAGAAGTTCGGAATCAGGAGGTCAGCGGTCAGTGGCCCCCGGCCAAGAACTCCGCCACCACCTCCCTGACCGACCTCCTTTCTTCATCGACTTGGGAGTTCATCTTCCGCATCTGGACTTCGTTGATTGTACCTCCCAGCCCATTTAACACTTCGCGCAGCTGGGGATACTGTTCCAATGTTTGACGCCGAAAGACTGGAACCCCGTCGTAGGGTGGGAAATACCCTTTGTCGTCCTCCAGCATGAAGAGATCCAAGGCAGCAATGAGACCGTTGGTGGAATCGCCCGCAATCAGATCCACTCTTTCATTGGCCAGTGCTCGATAGGTCAGTCCCAACTCCATGACCCTGGGAGGCTCAGCAAACTTCAGATTGTAAGTTTCGGATAAGCCTTCAAACCCATCCGCTCGTTCGATGAATTCATAACCGAAAGCCGCCAGCCAGTTGGGCGTGTGGGGAGCGATCTCACTGATGGTCCTCAATCCCAGACGACGCGCATCTTCGCTTCGAATGAGAATGGCAAAGGTATTGTTGAAACCCAGGGGAAGCAACCACTCCATTCCCTGCTTTGCATAATCTTCCTTGACCCTCTGATAAACCTCCTCAGGGTCACGGATCGGCTCATTCTTGAGAATCGCCGTGTAGGCCGTCCCAGTGTATTCCACATAGCCGTCTAACTCCCCAGCACGCAGGGCCTGATCACAAATGAAGGTACCCCCTAGATTCAAGCGGCGGACGACTTGCAGCTCGGTCAGATTTTCAATCTGCTGGGCGAGAAGCTCTCCGAGAATGACCTGCTCGGTGAAGTTCTTTGAGCCAATTACGATACTTTCTCCAGAACGGCATGCCCCCACTTGCAAGAGCACACCGAGCAGCAATGCCGCAGCGGTCTTAGAAATTCGTTTCATACAGCGCCCCCTGAAAATCAGACTAGCTGCTGAGTGCCTCACTTCCCGGGCGGGGACTCAACAGCCGTTCCACCCAGCCCAGACCGAAATCGGTCAACAGGGCCAAAAGAGCGGCCGGGATGGAACCCGCCAGAATGAGTGTCGTGTTGACGCCGGCTACACCCCGGAAAATATACATTCCCAACCCTCCGGCGCCAATGGCTGCTGCAATGGTGGCAATGCCGACCGAGGTAATGGCGGCTACTCGGATGCCGGCCAGAATCACTCCCAGTGCCAATGGAATTTCCACTTGCCACAACAGCTGAAGGTCGGTCATCCCCATTCCACGACCCGCTTCCTTGACCGATGGATCCACGCCTTTTATACCAGCGTAGGTGCTGCGAGTAATCGGCAGCAAGGCATAAAGGATCAGCGCCAAGATGGCAGTGCTGGAGCCGATTCCTCCCAAAACCGGCAGCGGGATGAGAAAGCCAAACAGCGCCAGACTCGGGATCGTTTGTACCACATTGGCAAAGCCCAAAATGCCCTTTTCCAAAGCAGGCTTTCTTGTGATCACAATGCCTGCCGGGATGCCAATCACTGCTGCAACTGAGATTGATACAAAGACCATCCACAGATGCTCTCCTGTTAAGGTGAGTACCTCATCGAAATTGCTGACAAAAAACTCCCATAGTTCCATGATTTACACCTGATTTAAGAGAACATTCCAAATCCCAAACCTTATACTTGGAATGCGCGCGAAGCGCGCTGTAGTGGCTTCAGGAAAGCCCTAACCTCCGGGTCTTGGGAGGCCAGCAGCTCATCTGCAGTGCTGATGACGGTCAGTCGGCCTTCCTTCATCAACCCAATCCGGTCTCCCAGGTGGAGAGCTTCCTGCAGGTCGTGTGTCACAAAGAGGATGGTTTTCTTCAGGTTTCCCTGCAGCTCCTTGAACTCCTCTTGTATCTCACTTCGAGTCAGTGGATCAAGCGCACCGAATGGCTCATCCATGAGAAGAATCGGGGGATCGACCGCCAGAGCCCGAGCCACCCCTACCCGTTGTCTTTGCCCTCCGGACAACTGCCACGGATAGCGATGGGCATACTCATCTCCTTCCAAACCCACCAGGGTGAGCAGTTCCCTGACCCGCCGGCTTATTTTCTCCTGGTCCCACTTCTCCAGGGAGGGCACAAGCGCCACATTCCGTTCCACGGTAAAGTGCGGAAACAGCCCCACTTCCTGAATGACATAACCGATGCGCCGGCGCAGCTGAATAGGATCCCAGGCAGTGGTTGCCCGGCCTTCCACTCGAACTTCTCCACTGGTGGGCTCAAGTAGACGGTTGACCAGCTTCAAAGTCGTGGTCTTCCCACAACCACTGCGGCCAAGGAGCACCACCGTCTCACCTTGACGAATCTCCAGGTCCAGATTGGAAAGAATCTCCGTTCCCGCAAGCCGATAGAAAACCTGATGGAACTGGACTGCAACTTCGGGCATTTCCAAAGGGTAGCACTTTGGTCGCCGATGGTCAGGGGTATAATCTCTGGGAGTGCCGTTGGGGCTGGCTCAGCTTTGCTCAACCTCAATGATCTCGACGCGGGTTCCTGTGAGCCGTAAAATGATACGGTTGTTCCCGCTGACCCACTGGAGTTCCTTGTCTCCAGGGCGGTTGCCCTGGCCCGCATGAATCAGTTGAGCATCCGGATACTTTTTTTCGATCAGACTGGAATAGGCCTGAGAAAACTGGCTGGCTTCTGTATCAGAGTCCCACACTGAGCGAAGAACAAAGGCCAGTGCTCCTTTGGGGTTTTCGAACAATTCCACGCGGTCACCGTCCCATCCCTGCGCGCCCCATTTAGCCTTCTGCTCCGGGATGAACTCCCTCAATACGAGATACAGGATAAACTCGCCGAGGGTGTTCGAATAGACTCGTTTCCAGGGGGCGGAGAGGATTTCGGGAGGTACCTGTACTTCCACTTCAGTGGGATTATCCCTGCGGCCGACATATTTTTCGGGATGCATGATCTGCTCGCTCGACTGGGGCAAATCGGAGTAGAGCCGGGCTACAGCTTCCCAACCGTTAAATTTGAGATAAAACTGGAAGAAGGAAAATCCGAAAGTGGCAGGAAAAAGGCTAATCTCCTTCAGACCTGCTGGGACATCCTCGCCCATCTGCTCCTCGTGCATTAAACGAAAGAAGTCGCGAACATCGCGGTTATCCACGGAGCCGCGGCGGGACGACCGAGTACGGTAGGCCAGCATGACAGACAGGGCGTCTCCGTTGATCACGGCTAGCCGGGCACCGGTAGCATCGTCGTTTCCTTCAACTCTGGCCGCTGAAGGATTGACACCGAAATGCTGATCTTGCAAGGCGAGAGTCAGGTTGAGGAGTAGACTCGCTGCTAGTTCCGCTGCATCCTCTTCTTCCAGCGAGTCGGAAATATAGACGACCTTGGTCTGAGGATCGTAAAAACTGGGTATGGATGATAAGGAGAGTTCTCGAAGGAAGCCTGCCAGATCGTAATTGCGGGGCAAGAGTCCGAGTTTGAAGAGCAACTTTGCTTCAAACTCTAATTCCTGCGGGGGGTTGAGTTCATCTGTCAGTCGAAGCACGCGGGCCTCGATCTCCTTTGGCTTGGCAAAAACCTTGGTAATCAGCCGTTTGACCTTCAGACCTCTTGTCCTGCTGACGGCCGCTAGAAGTTGATCGGCCAACTCCAAGATAGCTGGATCTTCATTGACCGGTGCCTCTCTGAGAGCTACCTCTACTGGTGTCACCTCAACGACTGGTGCTGCCCTGCTTGCAGTCTCTGGTCTTGCCATCTCTGGCTCAGGATCGGGCTCTGGCTCGGGATCGGGCTGAGTTAAAGCGATGGCTAAATCGGTGGTCTCTTCCGAAGCCTGCTCCAGGACGCCCATCTTCTGCATTTCCAGGCAGAATTCCGCGAATCTCTTGTTCGCTTCCGCATTCCCGAAAGCCATGACACTCAGGGCATTCTGGGCAGCTTCCCTGGCCTGCTCGCACTGTCCCAGCTCACGGTAGGCTATGCTGACATTGTTCCAGGCAAAGGCGTAAGGGATGGTTTCTTCAGACTGTTCAATGAAGCTCAGATAATGTTCCACCACTTCTTCGGAACGCGGCTGACTGAGCTGTGAAATACCCCAGGCGAGCTGAAAATCGTAGTGCATGGGGAGAGCATAGGGATTGGGATGTGTCTTGGACAGTTCTTGAGCTCTGTACAGGAGCTCAATTCCCGCTTCAATATCCTGATCCCGCCCCCTCCAGGAACCGTAGGCCACCAGGAGCTTGCCTTTTGCCAGCAAGTACCGCGGTGATTGAGGTTCCAGAGCTAAGGCCTTATCTATCTCTGCCAGTCCCCTCTCGTAAGCTGCATAGTAGTCTGCGTAGACTGCCGTGGCGTAATGCAGAAACGCTTCTTGATTGGACTGTCGAGCCTGTTCTGCAAGATCTTCAAAGAGAGGCGAGAGAGCAAGCAGGCCTGTTGCTCTTCCAGTAAGGGAAGTGTTTTGCAATCTTCCCAGCTGAATGATAATGAGCTGCCATAAGGCTTCCAAGTGCTCAGGCTGCTCATCGAGAACCGCCTGCAGATAGCGCTCTGCAGCTGAGGTGTCTCCCATGAACCCGGTCCTGAGCAGATGATCCAAGGCCTTGTTGAAAAGATCCTCAACATCGTCCGATGCACTCAAGGTGCCCTGAAAGAAGAGACACAGTACTAAGGCCGTGGTGACTCTTCTTCTCACCTTACTGCTCCCGTAAGGATAAAGGCCGACCAATAAAAGGGATGAGGATACTGTTGGCTACTCAGCAGTTCTTTCTGAGCCTGCTGCAGCGAGAGAACCGCCGGAGTATCTCTGGCGTAGGCTCGATAAAAGGCCTGCATGAATTCCGCGGTGGCCTGGTCATGGACCGCCCACAAAGGCGCGATAAGACTCTGTGCCCCTGAGAAAAAGAGGGCCCGGGCAATTCCAAAAACGTCCCTTTCTGTTGTTGGATCCGTGAGTCCAGCTTCACAACTGCTCAGTGTAATGAGATTGAGGTGACTCATATCGACTGTTGCCATGGCTCTGGCATTCCAAGGGTGAGCTTCACTGCTACCGTTTTCCGGCGAGAGCCAGATGGTCGAGTCCATTGCAGAATCAGGGTAAAAATTGCCGTGTGCGCCTACGTGCAGGAAGGTTGGACTGGTATCCCCGTTGATGGCCGCAACCAGCTGGTCCTCCGAGCACTGGCTTCCCGAGAGGGTGGGTACTGCGGCCCCATAGAACCGCTGTAAGGCTTCAGCGGTCTCCTGTTGGAAGGGAAGACGGGCATTGTAAACCTCGGGATCGACACAGCTGATCCCGCTTTGAGCGGGGGGTACCTTCACACTTGCCTTGG
>JAPUKI010000251.1 GCA_027295745.1 Acidobacteriota bacterium | reverse complement strand
ATCCTACATGACAGCTGTAGCATTGGGCCTCCTGGATCAAGCGTCTCTGGTTGTGAATCCCGGCCAAGGTAGTGGTCTTTGGGTCTTTCAAATCATTGACATAAGGGTCCATGACAGGGTGGCAGGAGGCGCAGAACTCTTGTTGCTCGGCGCCTTCGAAGGCCACAAAATTACCCCGGACGAGAAGGAAGAGGGGAATGACGCACAGACTGAGCACATGTAGCCACTTTGCCGTCTGACTTAGAATAGACTTCCTGTGATATATGAAAACAAAAAAGATTAGGCCAAGGGTCAGGACACCGAGACCCAGTCCAAGAATCTTTGCCAATTCGACCCCAGTGATTCCCTCCTGCGGCGCTTCTGTGGCTGCATAGAGCTGAGTAACAATGGGGAAAAAGAGTTGGAGACTCACGTTGGTCCTCCCTTTCTTTGTCACCGTTGGGTTGGAGCCTTTGTGCGTTGTTCTATGAGCTGCTCAAAAAGCCCACGCAGGGGCGGCAGGTGGGCAAACAGGGCATGAAAGGCATCCCGATCCAGGGTGAGAACGTTAACGCTGGAGCAACTCCTGACTGTGGCCATGCGGGGATTATCGCTAACCAGGGCCATTTCCCCAAAACAGTCTCCGGGACCAAGGTGGGCGAGCCTGATCGGCTCCTTTCCTGAATCCTCTTTGACCACTTCCACCTCTCCCTCCACGACCACATACAGCCTGTCGCCCATGTCCCCTTGCGAAAAGATGACCTCACCCGGCTCAAAGTGGGCCCGCCCAATGCCAGGCGTCCTCTCCGTTTTGATCTGCACGATGTCGAGCGGCAGGATGAGGTCAAGAAACCAGTCCGTGGACACTCGAATCTTTCGGTCCAAGCCGGGCAGCTTCATCAGATACACAGCGCGCCACATCAACCAGGCAAGGAAACCAGAGACCTTAAAGCCGAAGACCTCACCCGCAGCCGAGTGGTGACCTAGGGCCCCCATCTTACCCAAGGCTTTGAAGGCAAAGCCCTTCTTGGCCCTGCCCTTCATATTCGCCACGATGTTGTTGGCCAGACATCTGGCCTCCCTTATGGCATGCTGCGCTGTTGGAGGATAGGCCTGTCCGGTCTTGCGATCGGGGACCCAGGCGCAATCCCCCACCGCCCACACCCCGGGATAATCCGGCACTTCCAGGTACTCGTTGACCACGACCTTGCCCCTTTCCTTCTTGCATGGCAGAGCTGCCACCAGGGGGTTAGGTGCCGATGGGACCGTGCTGACTAGGGTTTTCGTGGGGATCCTTTCCCCATCCTCCAGCAGGGCGTACTCAGCAGTCGCTCCCACTAGACGGGTGTTGAGGCGGATGTCCAGCCCCCGCCGCTGCAGTAAACTCTGGGCAAACCGGGCCAGCGTATCGGGGAGCTCGGGCAGAATGAGGGAGCCCGCGTGCAAGAGCACAACGCGAATTTCACCGGGATTGATATTCCGAAAGCTTCTGGAAGCGACGCGGATAAAGTCGTTCACCTCTGCAACGGCCTCCACTCCGGAGAAGCCTCCCCCCGCGACGACAAATGTGAGAAGGGTCCGACGGACTTCGGGATCCCTCTCTATGTCTGCTTCCTCTAGGGCGTGAATGAGGTGGTTACGTAAAACCAGAGCGTCGCCAAGATATTTGAAAGGCAAGGCATGTTCATGAAGTCCCGACTGGCCGGTAAAGCTTGTCACATTCCCGAGGGCGATGATGAGCTGGTCATATTCGAGATGTGAGGGTCGAGGCCGAATCCCAGTGCTCGTTGTGACGATTCTGCTCTGGAGGTCAATGGATTCAACTTCCCGGGTGAAAAGGTTAGTGCGTGGACAGAGTCTTCGGATTGGGGTGAGGGTGTCAAGGAGCCCGATGCTCCCAGATACCACCTCCGCCAGCATGGGTTGAAACACCAGATAATTCTCTTTGTTGACTAGGCTGATCTCAACGCTGGCATCCTTTTTGAGAAGTTTTTCCAGGGCCATGGCCGTATAAACCCCCCCGAACCCCCCGCCGAGAATGAGTATCTTGGTGTGCGACTTATTCGCCATGTGTTCCCCTTGCGATCAGTGAGCTACGGATATTGAAGCCCCATGTTTCAACTGAGGCGCTCTTTCAGGTGATCGGCCACCCGGAGCGCGTTTGCCATCGCTGTCAGAGAAGGATTGACCGCAGCGATGCTGGGGAAAAAGCTGGTGTCCACAACATAGAGGTTGTCGAGTTCGTGGGCCTTGCAGTTGATATCGAGCACGGAGGTTTTCGGATCGGTTCCAAACACACAGGTCCCTACCTGGTGGCCGACTCCAGCAATGGGGATGCTCTTCCCTAGATACAAGGTATTTGGGATCAGGTGGCTGTGACAGTCGATCTCTCCGAGCATGGACTTCAATTTGGCCTCTAGCCTTCGTATGGGCTCCTGATTGTTGAAGGTATAAGACAGCTTGATTTCCCCTTTTGGAGTCAGGGTCACTCGGTTCTCTGGATCCGGCAAATCCTCTGAGGTGAGCCAGAAATCGATGCTGTGCTTCGCCATCATTTCCAACGAGAAGCCCGGGGCAAAACGGGGGGCGTCCCCCTTGAACATGGGTCCCTTAGACTTACCAAGCATTTGGATGTTACCACAGGGATACTTGAAATCATCCATGGCGAAGTAGAAATCGTTCATGCTGAGGGTTTTTTGGAACTTGGTGGGATTTTCTCTCTTGGAAAGGGCCACAAGCGCGATGCTGTTGTGAAACATGTAGTTTCGTCCTACTAGCTGGGATCCATTGGCCAGCCCGTTAGGGTGTTTGTCGTTGGCCGACATGAGAAGAATCCGTGCAGAGTTGGCTGCCCCTGCAGACACTACCACAATCCCGCCGGAGTAGGTCTCGGTTTTTCCTTTTCGATCCACAACTACTTCGGTAACTTCTCGACCCGAAGGGCTGGTCTTGAGGCTAGCGACATGGGCGTTGGTGATGAGTGTCACATTGGGATGCTTGAGGGCGGGTCTCACACATGTGATTTCTGCGTCTGCTTTCGCATGGACCATACAAGGATAACCATCACAGGTATCGCATTTGATACAGAGGCTGTTGTTCCTGTCTTGCTCGTTTAATAAGATCCCGGTCGGAGCAGGCGCCGGGTGGTAGCCCGCTTTGGTGAGTTGGTCGCTGAGTTCTTGAATTCGTAACTCGTGAGCGACCGGAGGGAGCGGATAAGGAGCACTGGCCGGTGGATCCGTCGGGTCGACCCCGCGCTGACCATGTACACTGTAGAGCTGTTCCGCTTTCGTGTAATAGGGTTCCATATCCTCATAGGAGACCGGCCATGCGGGAGAGACTCCACCATGATGTCTGAGCTCTCCAAAATCCTCTTTCCGCAAACGGAAAAGAGCCGCTCCGTACACTTTGGTTGCGCCTCCGACAAAATAATGGGACCCAGGTTGGAAGGGCTTGCCTTTTGAATCATACCAGGTGTCGTTAGATGTATAACGATTCTCGGCAAAGACCGCCTCCGGATCCCAGTTTTCCTTCTCCCTCGGCAAAAAATTGCCCCGCTCAAGGAGCAGGATGCGCTTGCCTGTGGGGGCCAAAGCGTATGCCAGCGTACCCCCACCTGCGCCAGTACCAATAATGATCACGTCGTACTGAGTATCTGCGGCCATAATTCCTCCTGATCAGAGCGCAATGATAATTACTCAAACGATTTTTCACGGCAAAAACATATCTCATCTCGATGGCTTACGTCAAGCTATTTCCAGTCGAGGCCCTCACCCATCTCCTTATATGCTCCACGCTGGCATCCTCCGGCAGCCAGCCAAGTACCCAGGTCTCCGTGTAACCGTAACTGGCGCCCGGGTTGAGAATCTTTAAGGGGCTATGCACCTCTATCTCAATGTAGGGAAGGGTGCCCGAGTCATACACTTCGACAACCGACTCGTGCGGGTAGATTTCTCCCGGCTCTGTTTCAAAGCCCTTCAAATAGGCAAGCCATTGGTCCCCACCTTTGTCGAGCAAACCGAGAATCCATCCCTCAGTGCTGTCCGTGCCGTACTTAAACGGCTCGGATTGTGTGCAGGTCACAAGGGCTACATTCTTTTCACGATTGACATACCGATCTATAACTTCTGGAGACCGACCCTCGGCTGCGTAGGCTTTGACTCCGCCGGGAAAGCGTGAAGCCGGATTCATGGGGAGCACCACCCGGCCAGGACCGCAGACCTGGGTGACGTCCCATAGCCCCCACTCAACGACTTTCGAGGACCGATTCGTCATTCCCTGCTCCACGGTGACTATACCAGCATCGTCCATAGAAAGTGTGCGGGTCAGTTGGATTCCTGTTTCTCGACATACGGGGCTGAGGATCCGGACCACCGGATTCGCACGGCTCTCGGAGATCTCGTATTCGTAGCTTCCGCTGTCTAGATCCAAAAAAGGCAGCCCCTCGGTCCACCGTGCTTGCGGGGCCAGCCAGGTTTTGTAGCCGCCGTAGTGAAGCCACCCCAATTCTTTTTTCAAGGCCAGGATATCCTTAGCACTCTGAATGGGAAAGGACTTGCCGCGCAGCTCTGGAAGGCTGAAGAATATCTCTTCTCCGTCTAGCTTTAGGCTGATGACACGCCCTCCAATTT
>JAPUKI010000250.1 GCA_027295745.1 Acidobacteriota bacterium | reverse complement strand
AATCTGATCATGTTTGCAGTGAGTATTTGGATGCTGGTTGCCATGATCATCGCGGTGCGGCAAGCACTGGACTATCAGAGCACGGGTCGAGCTGTGGGAGTCTGCCTGATCGGCTGGTTCGTCTTCATGGTGATTTTGTTTGCGCTTTTGGGCGGAGGCTCCGCCTAGCTCAGGATGAGGTGTTCAGGGTGAAGTTGTGGAGGGTGAAATGAGCCAAAGATTCTGTCCTAAATGTAAAAAGAATGTTAAGACTGAAAAGAAACCTCGTATCGCTGAAGACCTTCAGGATTCAGTTGTGGTAGAACTCGATATCATCTGCGGAGAGTGCGGTTCTCATATTACTTACCGTAGAATGAGGATGAGCTTGGACTGAAGCGCACAATTACCGGTATGGGCAAAGCCTACAGACTCAGGAATGCCCGGTGAGGGACTCGAACCCCCGACCTTCCGGATGTAAGCCGGACGCTCTAGCCAACTGAGCTAACCGGGCCTATAATTCACGTCACGATAACGTCACGCTGTCTCTGTTTCCTACTATATATCCTTACGTTACAGTCACTTACCAATCCCCTGATCTCCTTCTAAGGGAAGCGCTCTGCCAGCTGAGCTCACCGCCCAGGTTGGATGAGGAGAGGGGAACAATCAGCTCGTAGTATAGCCGATTCTACATCTTCTCTTGCAAGAAGGTCTTGAGACGGTCTTCCACTTCTTGTGGAATTTCAACTTGTTGATCCTGCAGCTGCTGCGTCATCTCGGAGCAGGCTCGATACGACTTGAGAAAGTTGAGACAGGAAGGGCAGGCAGCGAAGTGCACGTCCAGTTTCTTGTGGGTCTCAGGATCGAGACTCTCCTCCAGGTAATCCATCAGTAAGTCGAAACAGTCCTTGCACTTAAAGATGTGCCTCATGCTTTGCCCTCAAGGTAGCTCTCCAATTTCTTGCGTACGAACAACCGCGCCCGATGAATTCGCGTTTTGGCAGTGGCCTCCTTCAGACCCAGCAGGGAAGCGATTTGCCTGATTGGATATCCCTCAATATCCTTCAAAGCCAGTGCAAAGCGATATTCAAATGGCAGCGACTGGATGGCCTCATAAAGCTGGCTGGCTAGTTCTGCATTGAGCATGACATCTTCGGGATCCACCGACCAGCTGAAGACCTTACTCTGAAGGTAGCCATCCTCGGAAAATTGGGGAGTGAAACCCTCCAGCTGGATCTCCTGTCTACGTTTGGCCCGATTCTTTCTCAGCCACATGATGGAGTTATTGACGGCGATCCGCTTCATCCACGGCCAGATGTCACTCTCTTCCCGAAAGGTCTCGATCTTACGAATGACCCTGAGCAAAGTGTCCTGCAAAATCTCCTCTGCATCGGGGGGATTCTTTGTGTAATTCAGGATCACACCAAACAGAGGTCGGGAGAACTGCTGGACGAAGCCATCTATCACTACCGAATCGTGACTCTTAAGTCCTTGGATGAGCTGCTGTTGTCCCAGTTCCTTGGTTCTCATTGTCGGCCCCTTGGCTATTACCATACAGAAAACCTCGCAAACTGGGAAGTCCTGCTCAATTGCACTAGCGTCTCCGGAGTTGATACGATTCTGATATGAAGTGGCTGTTTCTCCTCCTGTTTTCCTGGGTTTCGGTCGCTTCTTTCGAGGCTGAGTTGCTGGCTGGAAGTCAACGTCGATCCGCTCAACCTCCAGAGTATTTCAAGGAATTCGAGGCCAGAGAAGACGAGGGGAACTTAACGCGAGTTGTCCTCCGCAACGGCTTGACGATTCTGATCGAAGAACAGCCACTGGAAGCGCTGGCGACCGTGGTCACCTATATCCGGGCGGGTTATTCGCAGGAGGAGGAAGCCAACAGAGGAGTCAGTCATCTCCTGGAGCGGCTCTATCTGTACCGAAGCGAAGTCGTTTCTGAGATGATCAGCTTGGGAGCGCTGCTGAATGTCACCACGAACTATGATGGAACTCTCATTTCTTCTACCGGGGCGGCTGAAAGTGTCTCGCAAACGCTAGAGCTTCACGCTGGTCTCTTGCAGGCTCCTCAAATTGATCCGCAGGGAATTGCCCTGGAGGTTGAGTTTCTTCAGGCAGAAAGACTTCTCCAGCTGGATGCACCTCGGGTCTTTGCCAAACAGAAACTCCTGGAGTTGGTTTATCCGGAAGAGGGACCAGGAGGGCTCCTGTCCGGAGGCCGCAGCTTCTCTGGACTGGCAGAGATGGATTCCACTCTTGAGCAGGTAGCTCGGTTCCACGAGAACTATTACCACCCTGAGAACGTCATCCTGGCCGTTTCAGGAGCGGTGCGCCGCGAACGGATCCTGGAGAAGGTGGTGGAGCTTTATAGCCCCATGAAATCACCGAAAAAAGATGGCCAGGACTCGGAAGAGCCTGCCAGTCGCGAGCCTGGCGGAGGAACGACTTCCTTTTCCTATCTCCATCTACGAGGCAACCACCAGCAGCCCTATTTTCTCTTTGCCTATCGGATCCCGGGTCTGGAACATGATGATTACTTTCCCTTGCTGGTCCTTTCCTACATTTTGGGGCGAGGGCGTGGTGCGCTTTTGCAGCAGTCGATGGTCGAGGAGGACGACAGTGCTGTTGAGGTGGTCGTCGAAGTGGAGCCCTTCCAGCAAGGAGGAACCTTTTTGTTCTCTGTGACTCCCAATTTGGAAAAGGTGGACCGGGCTGAAGTCCAGGTGTTGGCTCAATTGGAAGCTCTCAAGCGCCGGGGAATTTCGATTGAGCAGCTGGACCGAGCCAAAGCACTCCTGTTGAGGGATCATTATCAAGGGTTGCAGAGCCTTGAGCAGCGAGCCAACTCGCTGGCACGGCACGAGGCATTGGGAAATTACCTTGAGCGTGACGGGATAGTGGAGCTGCTTATCCAGATCACTCCCGAACGGGTCTCCCAGGTGCTGGAACGCTACTTCACAGACCCCAATCTCTCACTGCTGGAATACTTTCCACAAAATGCCGAGCCTCGTACTTTCACCCCGGAGAGCATCCTGGAAACCCTGCGTCTGTTAGTTTCCAGCGCTCTTCATGAGCAGGCGGATTCAACCGACGAACTTCTGGTAGCCGAGACCGAATCGAGTTTCCAGCCCCCAGAATTTAGTCCCAACTACTTGAAATATAATCTCAAACGCACTTCAGTCCTGCGGGGTCCCATCATCTACTTTAAGGAAGAGCATGTCCTTCCTCTCGTGCACCTGGGGCTCTTTTACCCGGGCGGCCGAATCGAAGAATCTGCCCAGAACTTCGGTATCACTGACTTGCTGCTTCGAGCCTTACTTCGAAACGCCGTTTCCGGCGATGATTCCATGTCCTTCACTGAACTGGAGCGTCTGGGAGCTGAGATCAAGCTGGTCAATGAAAACGATTTCTTTGGCTTCCAGGCGACCGCTCTCTCGCCTCACCTGGAAAAGGTGTTGGGAACCCTCATTGACTGGACTCGTGAGGC
This sequence comes from Acidobacteriota bacterium, assembly GCA_027295745.1. Classification (GTDB taxonomy): domain Bacteria; phylum Acidobacteriota; class UBA6911; order RPQK01; family JADFOI01; genus JADFOI01. The sequence goes on along the minus strand of JAPUKI010000250.1, from coordinate 1,905 downwards.
AGCTGTGGAAGAAGAGGATCTCACATGGGCCCGTAAGGAGGTCCTGGCACTCCTGGCCCGGGAAAAGGAGAACAGATTTTTTCATCTCCTGGACTTGACCCGGACCCGCCTCTTTCAGAAACACCCCTATGGCGTGAGTCGATACGGGACGAGGCAGAGCGTTTCCGGATTGACTCTTGAATCCATTCAAGACTGGTTGGAAAGTCACATGACGCGTGTCCATCCGTTCATCTTAATCAGGGGAGATATCGAGGGGACCTCGTTTTTGCGGGAGTTTGTCTCTATCCTCAGCAACGTCATGTATGACAGCGGAGTGCCAGTCGAAAGGGAGATCTGGGAGGAAGATGATCAGTCGACTTCCTCAGGAGAGCTGATTTTCGAAGAACAGAATGGTGAGATGGTGATGGCTTTCCGCGGACCTGCCAGGGGGACACGCCAAGAGGCTGCGCTGGATGTCCTAGAAGGAGCATTGCTCAGTCCAGGCGGACCTCTCTGGGATTCACTTCGAAACCAGGGTCTGGCCTACCGACTCAAAATGTTTCACGAGACGGGTCGCAATGGCGGAGCCATCTTTACCTCCTTTGCCACCTTACCTGGAAAGGAGGAAGCTGCCCGCCACGATTTTCTGAAGCAGCTGAGTCAACTGGAGCAAGTACCGCTGGCACAGACAGAGTTTCTCAACGCTGTAGTGGGTGCCATTACAAGGTTTCACATCCGGCAGCAATCCGGAGAAAGTTACATCCTCGAGCTGGGTCACAACATTTTGGCGAAAGAGGGAGTCGACTCCATGCAACAGTATCCCTTCACCCTCCAAAATCTTCGCCGCGAGGAGGTCATGTCAGTAGCAAGGGAATTCTTTGGGAGAGAGAATCCAGAATCCAGTATCCAGAATCCAGAAGACGAGGGAGAGCAGTGAGTCTGTTGTCTGTTGTCTGTTGTCTATTGTCTGTTGGTCTGTGGTCTGTGGTCTGTGGTCTGTGGTCAGGTGTTTACCCATGAAAGCGGTAATCATGGCGGGGGGGCAGGGGACTCGTTTCTGGCCTGCCAGCCGGGAAGGACAACCCAAGCAGTTTCTGAAGATCAGCGGCTCCAGGTCGATGCTTCAGGAGACCGCGGCTCGACTTCAGCCCATGCTTGTCCGGCAGGATCTCTACGTGGTGTGCAGCCGGAGATATATCCGGCAGGTCCGCAGCCAACTGGATCAGCTCAAGGAAGATCAGATTATTCTCGAGCCCTCAGCCCGCAATACGGCAGCTTGTGTGGGACTGGCCGCCTGCTATTTGAAACGTCGCTTTCCCAATGAAGTCATGGCGGTTTTTCCCTCGGATCACGTGGTAGAGGAGGTGGAGGAGTTCCATCAGGTTTTACAGGCCGCTGAGGAACTGGGAAGGGAGGGCTGGTTGGTGACCTTCGGCATCCACCCCACCTATCCGGCAACGGGCTACGGCTATTTGAAAAAGGGAGAGAGCCTCGGCGAGTTTGGAGGGTGTGAGGCTTATCAAGTCGCGGGCTTCACCGAGAAGCCAAAGCGCGCTGGGGCGGAGCGGTTTCTGAAGGAGGGTAACTATTACTGGAACAGTGGAATGTTTCTCTGGTCCATTGACAGGATTCTAACTGAGATTGAAGTGCATATGCCTGACTTGCACCAGGCCCTGATGGAAATTGAGGGTAGTTGGGACAACCGTGACCGCATGAAGGAGATCTATTCCGGGCTTGAGAAGACTTCCATCGACGTTGGGGTGATGGAGAAGTCTGAGAAGGTCGCTGTCCTCCCCTGCCGTCTGGGATGGAGTGATGTGGGGAACTGGAGGGCTTTGGACCAGATTGCAGCCAGCGATGGGAAAGGGATGACATCCAACACCCGCTTGGTCAATATCGACAGCCGCGACTGCGTTCTTTACACTT
>JAPUKI010000025.1 GCA_027295745.1 Acidobacteriota bacterium | reverse complement strand
CTGATGATCCAAGACATTTCAGGGAGGGCCTCCTCCTAGTATTTGGATCCTTATATACTCAATCTGCTGCTCAATCTCCTTGCGCTGGGGGTAATCCGGATGGGACTCAAGGAGCCTTTCCAGATGTCCGATAGCCTCCCTATAGTTGCCGGTGGAAAGGTAGGCTACGCTGATGTTCTGCAATGTCTGAATATGGTCAGGGTTCATTTCCAGCGAGCTTTTGTAGTGTTCCACCGCCTTGCCCGGGTTGCCGGTATACAGATAGGCGGTTCCAAGATCGGTCCGAACATCCACATTGTCCGGTTCCAACTGAAGGGCTTCTTCGTACCAGCTCAGTGCGCCATCGAAGCGGCCCATGTCGTAATAAGTATTGCCCAGACTGATTCGGACCCGGCTGTCCTGAGGATGGGTCTGCGCCCAGTCTTGGAGTTCAGTCAACTTCTCCATCACTTCAGCAGGTGGGTGCTCTGCGGGAAGTTGAGAAGGATCTTGAGAGCTGTTTAGAGGTTGCGGTTCGCCCACTCTCGAGGGGTTTTGCAGGAAGATTTGGGAAGCAAAAAATCCCATAATCAAACCGATCACAATGCCCACTACTCCAGTCGTGATCTGTTTGTTGCCCATAGATAGCTGTATGTTATCATAAGGGAGTTTTGAATCGCCCTTCATCCTTATAGAGAAAGTATTTGCTTAGGGATTGATGATGGCCCATGAAAACAAGGGACGATCAGCGGCAGAGTGGGAGCAAGTTGTTGTAGCCCGGATGATGCATCATCCGGGCTAGCCTAAATGTATCGTGGAAAAGACATCGGTGGTCGCGAAAAGCTGATTCAGACTTGTCTGAGCATACTCGTTGAGGGGAAGGCCAAGAAACTCTATGAGGTTCTTCCTCATATCAGCATTGTTCGCTCGCCTTTGTTTTTAGAGCCCCTTCTCCAGCTTCTCCAATCCGGGAATCGAAACCAGAAAGAATTCGCCGCCGTCGCCTTGGGCAGCCTCGGAGATGCCCGGGCCATTGAACCTCTGTACAAAGTGTTTGTGGAACCTTCCACTTTTAGGGGCAAAGGCTCCCAGTCCTTGCAGGCCTCTATTATTCATGCTTTGGGAGAGATGGGAGATGGGCAGGCCATTGAGCCCCTTCAGGCTATCTACAAAGGGGAGGGAAATTCGGCTGTACGTCGAAAACCCTGGGTTCTCTCCGCACTGGGAAACCTTGCCCAGCAGGGAATCGTGGGTGCTGTGAAGGAACTGACCCGGGTCATGAAAGAGAAGGCTCCCGCCTTGCGTGCCCAGGCTGTCCAGGAATTGGCGGTGGCCTATTGGCACCGTCCCAACGAGGTTCCGGAGACCGTCTTTCACGTGATGACCGTCCTGGCAGGGGATGATTCCGATGAGGTTCGTGGCGCCGCGCTGGCCGCGCTCTCCGATCTGGCTCACTTAGGCTGTCAAGCTGCTGAGCAGTATATCTAGCGGGCTGAGCCCGTATTTTCCACACTCGAACGTAGCGAGGCGATGGAGATGGGTGTGGATACAAGGAGCACGAGGGAGGCTCCCGCAAACGTACTCTCTGCAGTACGTTGAGGAAGCCGACCGAGTAGCGACGCCGTAGACGCGCTCATCTCCGGTGCCGCAGTAGTTTGGGTGTGGGAAGTACGGGCTTATAGTCCGAGCTGTTCGACCAGCTGCTTGGCCACCTCGGCATTGGCTCCCTCGGGGGCCAATTCCAGGTACTTTTTCAAGTGGTCCGCAGATTCCTCCATCTGGCCCGTTCCCAGCATTGAGATGCCCAGCTGGTAGTGTGCCTCTGCGTATTCAGGATCCGCCTCCAAGGCCTTGGTCAAAGCTTCGATGGCTTCCTCAGACTTACCGGAGTTTATGAAGGTGACGCCCATATTGTAGTAGTTCACAGCGGCATCCCGAGGATCCCCGTAAGCACTCAGACTGACGGCCTTTTGATAGAGTTCGCGGGCCTTTTCCGTATCTCCCATCGAGGCATAGAGCCCACCCAAATTCTGATACAGGGTAGGGTCTTCGGGAGCCAGATCAAGCGCCTTTTGATAGGCCTCTACAGCTTGCTCATGCTGGTTCAGTTTGGAGTGGGTGTTCCCGACGTTAGCCCAAAGTGCTGGCTGCTGGTCATCCAATTCCAGGGCGGCGTTGAAAACGGTCAGAGCCTGTTCATATTCCCCCTGATTGAAAAACTGCAATCCCTGATCCATATTCAGCCTGACTTCGGCAGCGGACTGTTGACGTCTGCCCGCGTCCTCAACGTCTGCCTTCATCTGTTCGATCTGTTCATCAGTCAGTTCAAAGAGGAGTGGACCGCTCAGCCCTCGCTGGAGGGTGAAATCAACCAGTCCCTGCTCACCCCTCCGATCAGTGGTGGCCCGCACGCCCTCTCCGAAAGCACTCTGGTAGCCCTCTTTTTTGGCGATGACACGGTAGGTTCCCTGTCGGGTTACTCCTCCGTGATAGTACTCACCCTTGGCGTCGGTCTCCACCGTGTATTGTCTTGCCACTTCCATGCCTTCAATCCTGATAGTAACGCCCTCGATCGGATTGCCTTCTGGGTCGGTGACCGTTCCTCTGATATTGCCGACCTGGGCATAAGCCTGAGTCATCAACAAGGATGCAAAAAGAGTGAATAGAAAGAACTGCCTGGTACTCCTCTTCATAATCTACCCCTAATTATCATTGCCCCCTAAACTGTCGATGCATTTTTGCGACAGAAGTCTCGCAATGCATCAATATTATCGGTGATGGTGCATTTTGGCAAGCTTTCGATGAAGAGTTTCCCGTAACTTCGAGTTCGAAGACGGCTGTCCAGTACAGCCAGAACTCCTCGGTCCCGGCGAGACCGGATGAGTCTCCCCAGGCCCTGTTTCAGGGTAATGATGGCCTTGGGAACGCTATAGCGCAGAAAGGAGTTGGCTCCTTCCTTTTCAAGCCAATTGATGCGGGCTGCTACCAGGGGCTCCGTTGGAACCAGAAAAGGCAGCTTGTCAATAATCACAGCACGCAGGGCGTTACCCTGAACGTCGACACCCTGCCAGAAACTGGAGGTTGCGCAAAGCACGGCATGGGGTGTGTCCCTGAAGATTTCCAGCAGCTGATTCTTGGGCAGCTCTCCTTGCCGAAACAGGGGGAAAGGAATCTCTTCACGAAGAGCTTCATAAACACGATTCATCTGAGAAAAACTGGTGAAGAGTAGAAAAGCATACCCCTGGGTCATGCCAAGAATTTCTTGAATCTCATGGAGAGCACGAGGAAGATAGTGGTCGGAGCGCGGCTCGGGAAAGGACCCAGGAATATAGAGCATCGTTTGCTCTATATAGTTGAATTCGCTTGGGGTGATGACTTCCTTCGGTTCCTGGATGCCCAGTCTCTCTTTGAAGTATTCGAAGTTGTTGTGGGTGGTCAGGGTAGCCGACGTAAAAATGGTGGTATCGGCGCGTGAGAAGAGCTTTTGCTGGAGAATCGGGCCCACTTCAATAGGGTTGACATGCAGGAAAACTCCGCGGGCCCTGTTCTCGAACCAGTAAACGTTTTCAGAGTTTTCCAGATCAAAGATCGCGTCCAACGTCACCCTCATCCGTTCCAGGTTCCGGATCAGCGGGTCGGCTTCGGCTGGGCGATCTGTCTGCTCCATGGTGTGGTAAAGGCCTGAGAGTGATTGTTGCAATCGCTGGAAGGAATCGAGAACCTCAGCGCGCAGGTCCACCGTTGTTCCATCCGGCTGCTGGTAAAGATTCAGGGAATAGCGCCCCCTCAAGCTGGGAAATGAATTAAAAAAAGCGGTGGAAGAGGCTTGTACCTGATCCAGTGGGCGAGTGGATTCCGGAGAGTCCGAAAAGACTTTGCGAAAATTCCGGCAAAATTCTTCGACCTGATAGTTGCTGATCTGCTTTCCGAAGTGCTTCGCCGCAATGTCCTCGACTTCATGAGCTTCGTCCAGAATAAGGACTGAGAAACTGGGCAGTACGTGGCCTATCTCATCGCTTTCAAGCGCCAAATTCGCGAAAAACAAGGCTTGGTTGACCACGATGAGGTCCGCCTCCAGGGCCCTCTGGCGCATCCGGGTCACGTAGCACTGGTCAAAGTAGGAGCATTTATGACCGGCGCAGGTGTCCGACCGGGCATCGAGATTCCTCCACAGAGAATCGTCGTCTCTCATCCAGCTGAGTTCGGAGCGATCTCCGGTCTCGGTCTCTTGGACCCACCGGGATAGGGCTCCCCACGGCTCCGGGGCCTCATGAGTTTCTCCCTGGGGTTGCTGATCATGGAATTTTTTCAAGCAGAGATAGTTTTGTCTCCCCTTCATGTAGGTCACCGATAAGTTGGGAAAGAGATGCCTTCGGATAAAGGGGATATCTTTGAAAAAGATCTGGTCCTGTAGATTCTTGGTGGCCGTTGAAACGATCACCCGTTGGTTGCAGAACAGAGAGGGAATCAGGTAGGCAAGAGTCTTACCCGTTCCGGTGCCCGCTTCGACACACAAAGGATGGCGATTGGCGATGGCATCCAGTACCGCCTCCGCCATCACCTGCTGGGAGGGCCGATGTTCGTAGTTGGGCAGCTGACTTTCCAGGATGCCGCCGGGCTTGAATATTTGCTCGAGGGTGATACCGTTAGTGTCTCGTCCCATGAATACCATAGCGTTTGTGGCGAGCGCGACGGCGTCGAGTTCGCGAAGCGACGACGACGCGATGTCTGTGTGCATCGCGGAGGAGGAGCGACAAAGAAATCGATGCCGTCCCGCCGCCACCCTTCGGGCTGATGGGGGTTGCGGGCGATCTCCGCGTCGCTCGTCGTCGCCGATGTCCCTGCATCACCTCCTCCTCCCTCCTTGATCTCCCCTCGCAAGCCCCATCAGCAAACGTCATGGTATTCATGGGACAAGACACTAGTAATCAGTCTAATTTTTGAGCTAACTCCAGCCGCTGAGCATAAAGAGGGAACTGGTTTGTGAGTGCCCTGACTTCCTTCTCGACCTCTTTTGAGATCCCTGGGCTATCGATATTGTTGAGGACTCTGCCCATGCACTCTCCGATTTGAACCATCTGCTCTTCCTTCATATCTCGAGTGGTCACGGCCGGAGTTCCCACCCGGATCCCGCTGGTCACCAGGGGAGGATGAGTGTCAAAAGGAATGCCGTTTTTGTTGACGGTTATGAAAGCTTCTTCCAGGGCCTTTTCGGCCTGCTTGCCATTCATCCCTTTGGAGAAGACGTCGACTAGAAAGAGATGATTGTCGGTTCCTCCCGAAACGATTCGAAATCCTTGTTTTTCGAGGGCTTGAGCCAGGGCCTGGGCGTTGCTGATGACCTGTCGCTGATAAGTCTTGAAAGTCTCTGATGCCGCATCTTTAAGGCATACGGCTTTGGCGGCGATAATGTGAACCAAAGGGCCGCCCTGGATTCCCGGCAATACAATCCTGTCGATCGCTTTCTTGTGCTCTTCTTTGCAAAGGATCATGCCACCCCGAGGTCCTCTCAAGGTCTTGTGGGTGGTGGTGGTGACAAAGTCGGCATAGGGGACAGGACTGGGATGAAGACCTGTGGCCACCATTCCTGCGATGTGGGCAATGTCGGCCATCAAGTAAGCCCCAACCTTCTGGGCGATCTCGTAGAAGCGGTCAAAGTGGATCACCCGGCTGTAAGCGCTGGCTCCACA
>JAPUKI010000249.1 GCA_027295745.1 Acidobacteriota bacterium | reverse complement strand
CACACACACACGGGGGCAGGTTTTGGCCTATATACAACATATAGTATGTACGTTTTATATGACCACCATTCCTTGTATGTGTATTGCACACCGAATACTAGGACAGGGCGTAAGTTGTTGAGAGCGTTGGAAAGTGGTGTGGCACTCACCAGGCGTCCGACGACGCCCAAATTGACGCCCAAATTGACGGTTTGCTGTGTGAGACTTTGTGTGAGAAAACCTCTCCAAAATGTGCCAAAATGGAGAAAATCGCCCAAAATCTACTAGAGGTCAAAATATGTGAATGTGTTTGATTGCAGTAACTTACTGAGTCTGAGGGCCTTTTGAGGAGGGTGTGAAACTCAAAGATTCTCAGTATGATAACGATGCCTTAGACAGCAAAGGAGCTGACAACCGACAGAGGTGTACGGGGATCTGACAGAAGAAAGCGCGCTAACTGAAACCATGCTCAAACTCTCCATTCCCGTCCAGGAATTCGCTTCTCACCTTTTGAAGTGGTATCGGGAAAATAGGCGCGATCTGCCCTGGCGAAAGAATTCTGATCCCTATCGGGTGTGGGTTTCCGAAGTTATGCTGCAGCAGACACAGGTCAAAACAGTAGTCCCTTACTTCGAAGAATTCCTGAGAACCTACCCAAGCATTGAAGCGCTGGCTAACGCACAGGAAAACGAGATTCTCTCTACCTGGTCAGGACTGGGATATTACAAGCGTGCGCGCAACCTCCATAAGGCCGCCCAAATCGTGTGCGAACAGCATGGGGGTGAATTCCCGCCAGACCTCAGCCAGGCTCTGCAGTTGCCCGGCATCGGTCCCTACACGGCGGGGGCCATCCTTTCTCTCGCCTATGGAAAACCTGTGCCTATCCTGGACGGCAACATTGGCCGGCTTTTTTCTCGCTACCTCAAGATCGAAGGCGCTCTTGAAGGATCAACGCTTGCCCAGCTCCGAAGATTTCTAGTCCAGCTGGTCAGTGAGGCTTCTGTTGCCGAAAGTATTCGCGACTTCAACCAGGCCTTGATGGAAATGGGGGCCCTTGTGTGTACCCCCCGCAATCCTCAGTGCGTCTCCTGCCCACTGGCCGCCAGTTGTATCGCCTACGAGAAAGGGTTGGAAAAGACTCTCCCCCAACCACGCACCCGGCGCGCTGTCCAGGAGTTTCACTATACGGTCGCCCTGATTGCGAGAGGTGAAAAATATCTGCTTACACAAAACAGGGAGGACACCTTCTTGAGAGGCTTCTGGGAGTTTCCGCGTATCCAGGGACCGCCCACCTCCCGGCTGGCAGAAAACTTCAAAATGACTCACGGGCTGCATCTGAAGGTCCGGAAAAGAGCAGCTCCCGTGTCCCATCGGATTACCTTTCGGAAACTGAATTTTCACCCCGTGCTGGTCTCCCTTCAAAGTCCGGAGCCCCAACAGACATTCACCTGGACGAAACCGGGCCAGAAGGGTTATCCTGTTTCCTCCTACATCCAGAAAATATTAAAAAGCCTCGAGTCTTAAACATGGTAAAGACAAAATTTCTTCTCTTACCGATCCTTGTACTTTCACTAGCCTCGCTTGCAATCTGGGGTCAGCGACAATGGTCAACCCTGCCTGCTGGAACACCTCAAACCATCCAATTGGAGGGAGGATCGCGGGTAGAATTTCGTGACTTTGTCTCCTCGGCGCTGGGTGAGCAGACCCCATACAGCATTCTCCTGCCTCCTGCCTACGACTTGGAACCGGACCGGAAATTTCCCGTCATCTACTTTCTTCATGGGATGAACAATAACCATGCCTATTGGACACAGCAACGGTATGACAACATTCCCCTGGCTATCGAAAACCTCTTCCTCAAAAACAAGGTACCGCAGTTTTTGATGGTCCACCCCTATGGGAAAAACCCCTTCTTCACGGACTATGAGGACGGGAGCTGGAATGGTGAAGAATACATTTATCAGGACCTCATTCAGGAAATTGAGAAGAATTTTCGCGTCAAAGCCGGGCGAGCAAATCGAGTCATCGGCGGAACCTCCCTGGGAGGGTTCGCAGCACTGAAGATGGCTATGAAGTACCCGAATCTTTACAGCTCTGTCGCCGCAGGTTCACCCATCATTCTTTTGGGTGACGATCCATCGAAACTCCTGAATGCTTCTTCAGGAGGTGCAGTCAGGAGGTTTTCCAGCTTGTTCAATCCCGTTTTCGGAACACCCTTTAATCAGGATCACTGGCTGAAAAACAGTGTGGAAGTTCTCGCTCGCAGCTCCGATCTGAAAGACTTGAGCGTGTATTTTTCCTACGGTACGGCAGACCGCTACGAAGCTTTCTTTCCCATGCGGCAAGCCATTCAGATCCTTCACCAGATTCTGACCGACCGAGGGGTTTCCAGTGTTTTCCAGATCCTGGAAGGGGAGCCTCACGGCTGGGCTCTGATCAGAGCTGACGTGGAAGACGCGATTGAGTTTCTTACCGCGACCTTCTAGAAGACCCTGACAACTGCCCGCTGACTGGTGTCAGCGGAAATTCCAAATCCCAAATCCCAAAGTCCAAACCTGACCTGGAACTTGGAACCTGAAACGCGCGCGGGGGCACCCGCTTGCGGGTCGCGCTCCGACAGCACGACAGCACGAGCCCGCGCTCCGCGGGCTACGGGATGAGGACGACTTTTCCGAACTGCTTTTGGTTTTGGAGATGTTCCAGGGCGCTCCTTCCCTCCGATAGAGCAAACTCCTGATCAATGACCGGCTTGAGCTTACCCTGTCCCAATAGCGCAATGATTTCCTGGTGTTCTTTTCGGTTGCTCATGGTGGAACCGAGAATTTCCAGCTGGTTCCAGAAGATCAGACGAATGGCCGTCTCAGGACTGGGTCCGCTGGTGGCTCCACAGGTGACGATTTTTCCTCCCTTGGCAGCCAACTTGAGGCTTTGAACCCAGGTGGCCGCCCCCACGCTGTCGACAACAATGTCCACACCTCGCTTCCCCGTCTCCCCCATTACCTCCTGAACCACATCCGTTTGGGTGTAGTTGTAACCAAAATCCGCACCCATCTCCTTGGCCTGTTGTAACTTCTCATCACTGGAGGAACTGACGAAGGCCCTGCCGCCCGCACACTTGACGATGTTCAGCGCTGCCGAAGAAACTCCACCTCCGATTCCATGAATGAACACATCGTCGCCCGACTGTAGTCCGGCTCGGGTTTTGAGCATGCGCCAGGCTGTTTGAAAAACCAGGGAGAAAGCAGCTGCTTCCTGAAAGGAAATATTCTCCGGAATTTTCTCCAGATTGGCTGCAGGAAGCACCAACAGCTCAGCGTGGGTCCCGCCGACCTGTTCACCCAAAAGGCGAAGACGAACACACATGCTCTGTTCACCCTGAATACAGAATTCGCAGTCTCCGCAGGAAAGAACGGCGTTGATCATTACCCGATCACCCACAGAGAAACGACTCACCCCCTCCCCGGTCTCCTCCACGATTCCAGCCCCGTCCGACCCAAGCACGTGGGGCATCTGCAACTCTCGACCGGGAAGTCCTCTCACCACCCAAAGGTCCAGATGGTTCAAGGCTGTGGCCTGGGTTCTCACCCGAACGTAGCCGGGTTGGATCTCGGGATCGTCGATCTCCTCGTATCGCGCTTGATCCAAGTCCCCGTGTTGGTGAATCAGGAATGCTTTCACAACGCGACGTTGCTCCTTAATACAGCTGACAACTGACAACTGACAGCTGAAAACTGAGAGAATTTATCCGTGAACATCTGGGCTTAAATCCGTGTGATTCGTGATTCTATCTATTTTCTATTTTCTGCGAACAGAGCGTTCTGCGCTCTGCTCGCTATGCTTCTTTGAGTTTCTTGGTCAGGGCTGGGACGATCTCGAAAAGGTCACCCACAATCCCGTAGGTGGCGATGTTGAAGATCGGGGCATTGGGGTCGGTATTGATGGCTACGATACAGTGAGCATTCTTCATCCCCACGATGTGCTGAATGGCTCCGGAGATGCCGCAAGCCAAATAGAGACGAGGAGAGACCGTCTGCCCCGAGCTGCCGATCTGGCGATCCCGAGTGAGCCATTCACTATCGACAACGGGACGACTCGCTGCGACTTCCGCCCCCAGAGCCTCTGCCAGTTCCTCAATAAT
>JAPUKI010000248.1 GCA_027295745.1 Acidobacteriota bacterium | reverse complement strand
TGTGACGACTCGCAGCAGGCCTTCTTGCGTGACTTTGTGGCTGCGTGGGACAAGGTGATGAATGTTGATCGCTTCGACCTTGCCTGATCTCAGCGAGGTGATCACTCCGCAAGGTACGTCGTGACTACGTGCATGAACTGTCGGTAGATGTCAAAGAGGATGAGGGCGGCTTTTCTGTCCAGGCGGCTGTCTTCAGCCAGGTAGACTTTTCCCATGCCGCCCTGGCCCAGCTTGGAGATGACTTTGTAATGGGGGAGAGAACACAGGGGACAGAAGTTTTTAGGATATACCCTGGTGTGGTGGAATACGGGTGGCCGATGATTGTTCTCTGAGAGAAAATTCTCTACTCCACTTTTACTCCATTAAGAGACCCCTTTTGGCAACACTTGGAAACTCAACGACTTTCTATCACCAGAAATTGACACCATAGACGCTAAATTCTTTATTTTCAATCTACCTTCGATTCCCCTCTCCAGCTCCAATCTAACCCCTGTTTAATCAATTAGTTCAGTCAAGATAGCCAAGCTGTCGTAAAACGACAAATCGGGCCAGGGTGCGGCCAGGGTGTGGATAGGGTACGGATTTAGAGGGTGAAAGTTAGGTGGATTTCGGTGGGGTAGGGAACTCTTCAATCGAGGTTTTAGTATCCAGGGCCCTCCTTGTGTGATACCATGGGATTCTCCACTTCAGTCACCGGGTCTTCTGAACTGGGCCCGGAAGAAATCAAGACCCCATCTAAACAGGACTCCGAATTCGCTTAGAGAAGGCGTCTAGGGATTGGAAGACGTTCACCCGTTCCCAGTTTCCCCGGCCTCATAGTCGAGAGTCCGTTGGATTCGAGCATCAGAGGTGCGCGAATGCATCAGCTCAGGAGCAATTGAATTGAGTTTTGCACAGTTCTCGTTTGATCCCCGGATAGCCGACGCCATCAGGCAGATCGGCTATGCCGTTCCCACTCCCATCCAGCAGCGGGGCATTCCCGTTGTGTTGGAGGGACGCGACATGCTGGGGTTGGCCCAGACCGGCACCGGAAAGACGGCATCCTTCCTCCTTCCCTTGCTGCAACGCTTGACGCTAAGCCCCTTGGGGCGGATCCGGGCTCTCATCCTGGCTCCCACCCGAGAGCTTGCCGAACAGATTCACCGGACCGCTGTTGATCTGGGCAGAGGTACTGGAGTCCGCAGCATCTCGATCTATGGGGGAGTTGGCAAGAACACCCAGGTGGGTGCTCTCCGGCGGGGTGCTGAGATCGTGGTCGCCTGCCCGGGACGACTACTCGACCATATATCCGGGGGAAGCATCAATCTCTCGGGAGTCGAGATGCTGATACTGGACGAGGCGGACCGGATGTGCGACATGGGATTCCTTCCGGACATCCGGAGAATTCTCAAATACCTTCCTGGAACCCGTCAGACCCTGTTCTTCTCTGCCACCATGCCGGCCGAAATACGAAGACTGGCGGATGGAATGCTCCGCGACCCTGTGATCGTACAGATCGAGGCGAGTGTGCCGGCCAAGACCGTTTCCCACGCCTTCTATTCGACCTCCCCGGATCGCAAGTACCAGCTGTTGCTGAGGCTTCTCCAGAAGACAGATACCGGGAGGGTGCTCATCTTCACCCGTACCAAGCGGCGTACCCGGAAGTTGGCTGCCGACTTGAAGACCCAGGGTTACCGGGTCTCGGGACTCCAGGGCAACATGGTCCAATCGCAGCGCATGCGGGCCATCGACGGATTTCGCAACGGTCGATACGACATTTTGGTGGCCACGGACGTAGCGGCCCGGGGTATCGACGTGTCGGAGATCTCACACGTGATCAACTTCGACATGCCGGATTCCGTTGATGCCTATACCCATCGGATCGGCCGCACCGGCCGCGCCGAGCGAACAGGCGAGGCCTTCACCTTTGCGACGCATACCGACGAACCCATGGTGCTCAAGATTGAGAGGGTGCTGAAAAAAGCGGTCGAGCGCCGGAGTTTTACGGATGTCTTGCCGAACCAGAAGAGTTCTGGCGACACACCCCACCAGGGTCGTTCGCGACGAGGCCGTCCTGGGAGCGGTTTCGGGAGAACTCGCGGCAGGCGTCGTGCAGTAAGGTAGTCGGAGTAATGACATGGGCCATCAGACGCCAGTTTTTCGGCGATAGTTGTATCTGACTGGGGAGACAAATGTTTGGGTGCGGATAGGGTGCGGAGTTGAGAAAAAGGGAGGACTGTCCTTTGTGGACTGTCCCCCTCAAATGATTTTACGCCCCATTCGCCGCACTGAGGCGGCTCCCACACTCTGGTCCTAGGGACCGGAGAAGGGGACAGAAGCTCTTTCCCTACTAGCCCCGCCACTTACCTGGTCCATCATTTGGACGAGTACAAATCATCGCGAGCGGACGCTACGTAGTCGGAAGCGATTCGCGATCGCGTGCTCAGCCGGGTCCCGTTTGAGCGAGTCAGATCGCGATTACGAGGTGCGTCGAGGAATTCATAGGTTTTCGTCTCCGAGTCGAACCCGAGAGCGCCTTGTTAACTTTTCGGAAAGATTTGCCAGTGCTATTGATGGCCCAATTGGGTAGGTAGGTCTACCGGGTCAGCATCCTCCAGGACGGGCAGCTTGGCCTGGTCCAGAAGGGTAGGGGAGGAATCGGTATACTTTGACCCGTATTGTCAGTCTGAGTCCCCATTGGGAGGAGGAGAGGCAGTCTGGGGGATGTCAGGATTCTGGTGTTGAGGCAGACGGTGCAGGCACCCCCACCAGCAGGCCCTCTACACTAAGATCCTCATCCACTTGTGGCCAGTGAATTCCCTCCCCATCGCCAAGAAGTTTCCATTTGTCTCGCTTGTCCGGAGGGGCATTCAAGAGACGTGGAAACCAGGCAAGGGGGACCGAGAGCTTTCTACCGTCGGCGAGCGTAACCCGCAACTCATCGACGGTGACTTCCACCTGGCGCGCTAAAGGTCTCGATTCAGCTGCCGAAATACTCATTCCAACACTCCAAAAATTCGGTCTTGCTTTCCTCCACCAGGTTCCGCAAATGTGTCAACTCATGAGCGGCAAAGCCTGTTGAGGACGCCAATCGAACGTGGCCCAGCCAAAACTGTGCCGGCTTGTGAGCTTCCTGAACGTGAATGTGCGGAGGTTCAAAGCCCTCGTTGCTGAAAAACAAAAAGCGGTATGAGCCAATTCGCTTAACCGTCGGCGACACTCTCTAGTGTAGAACTGTATTCAAAGGGCTGGATGGTTTATTTCCTTACTAGTGCTCCGGCTGGAGGTGAAAGAATTCTGGTTCACCTTGGTTTCATTGAGAAGCCGGGTTTCTGAAACTCAGTAGACGCAATAAGCGGAAATTGACCCTATTGAAGAGAAATTCCTAATTTTCGAATGTATGCCAGCTTCCCAAAGGCGGAGAAGGGCAGGCTGTCGTGAGCCACACTTGTCTAGACGGCGAGGAGGGAGGTGATTTTGAGGTCTTTATTGATGTCACACCGCAATAGATATCAGACCGACGGCTGGCGTTTGAGCGTGGTTGGCAGTCTGAGGGGGACAGCCTGACGGGGACAGGTCCACAAATCAAGGGCTAAAACTCTACGGATACATAAGCAGGTAACGGCGACAGAAGTTTTTAAGGCATGATTATGTAAAAGCAATGTCAATGCTTCGGTCGGGTTTCAATTCGGGGCTGGTGGTGGGCCCGTCCATTGACGGCTGCCAAGGTGAATGAATAAAATGAAAATGTGCGCATCAGCAACAAGCTTCCCACTCGCATCCATCGCCGCATAGTGACAAGAAAGGTCACCAAAATCGGGCGAAACCAGGATTGTCCCTGTGGCAGCGGTCTCAAGTATAAGCGGTGCTGCGACTCTGCTGGAACAGGCT
>JAPUKI010000247.1 GCA_027295745.1 Acidobacteriota bacterium | reverse complement strand
AGATGAAGGAGGAAGTCGGACTGGATGTCGAACTGGCTAACTTGCTAGGAGTCTATTCCGATCCGAAGCGTGATCCGCGCTTCCACACGGTCTCAGTCGTTTTTGTGGGGAATGCCCGCGGAACACCGGCGGCAGCCACTGATGCCAAGGAGGCTGCCATCTATCCCCTCGAGGAGCTCCCCTTGGACCGCCTCGTCTTCGACCACCGAAAGATCCTGTTGGATTTTCTGGAAAAGGAACTGACCAGCCGCCCTCCTAACTCCTGACTCTTCTCTCCTATCCCCTGTCTGTTGTCTATTGTCTATTGTCTGTTGTCTATTGTTTATTGTCTATTGTCTGTGGTCAATCTCCATCCAGTGCTGATATCATCTTTTGGTTTAAGGTAAGCCCATGTTCAAACGTCAAACCACGGGATCGATCGTCTGCCCCTCCTGTCACAAGCTGGTCAGCGTCAACGACGAGAAATGCTTCTACTGCGACCGTCCCAACCCCGGCATGTGGGGCTATACTTCCTTGTTGAGACGCCTGGGTCAGGACCTTGGTTTTGTCCAGGTGGTCATCTGGGGCTGCGCCGGTCTTTATATCGCCATGCTGTTGGCCGACCCTTCTGGAATTCGGGGAGGCGGCCTTTTCTCTATGCTCTCTCCCAGTCAACGCAGCCTCTTTCTGTTCGGAGCAAGCGGAGCTATGCCTTTCTTTCAGGCTGGACGATGGTGGACCGTGCTGAGTGCTGCCTGGCTGCACGGAGGGTTACTGCACATCGTCTTTAATATGATGTGGGTTCGCCAGCTGGCCCCTGCCACCTCATCCGAATATGGGATCGGCCGCACCGTCATCATTTACACCGTCTCTTCTATTACCGGATTTTTTCTGAGTAGCTGGATAGGGGCGAATTTTGGTTTTCTTCCCTGGCCTCTGCAAGGTGCTACTATGACAATCGGTGCCTCAGCTCCCGTTTTCGGACTCCTGGGAGCCCTGGTTTATGCGGGAAGAAGGGGCAGCAGTGCGGTGGGTAGACAGGCCATGACTTTCGCGGTCATTCTCTTCGTCTTTGGATTGGTGATGCAGGGTATCGACAACTGGGCTCATCTGGGAGGATTTGGCGGAGGCTTCCTGATAGCCAGGTGGCTGGACCCCCTGGCACCTGAGCGCACAGATCATCAGATTGCTGCTCTCCTGTGCATCGGGCTCACCATTTTTTCCGTTATAATCTCAATCACTACCGGTTTGAGATTCATGTGAACAGGTGCCCTTCCCAGAAGGGACGCTACCATTCGGAGTTTTGAAATGCGCGAAATTTTAGACGATATCAAGCAGTGGCAGGCGGCAGGCCAGCAAGTCGCCATCGCCACGGTGGTGAAGGTTTACGGATCGGGTCCACGTCCCCTGGGCTCGAAAATGGCCGTCTCCTCAGAGGGCGAAATAGTTGGATCCGTCAGTGGTGGTTGCGTCGAAGGAGCGGTGGTAGAGGAAGCTCGAGGAGTGATGGAATCCGGCCGGCCCAAGCTCATAAAATTCGGCATTACCGACGAACAAGCATGGACGGTGGGTCTGACCTGTGGAGGGGAGATCGAAGTCTTTGTGGAGCTGCTCAAGAAGTGAGATCACACGTGTCCAATCTCCACCAGGAACTAGTCCATTCCCTGGAAACTGAACAACTGATTGCTCTTTGCACGGTGATAGTGGGCCCGGGACTGGGAAGTAAAATGCTGATCTGGCCGGACGGACAGAGCAAGGGAGATCTTCAGTCAGCCGATCTGAACCGGCAAGTCTGTCAACATGCCGAGGCGCTTTTCCAGCAGCAGAAATCGGAGAGAACCTCTTTCGACTCGGACGGACAAAAGAGCGAGGTCTTCATCGAAGTGTTTCCCCCAACCCCAAGACTCATCATCATCGGTGCAGTCCATGCAGCCATCCCACTGATCACATTTGCCAAGGTGTTGGGATTCCGGACCACGGTCGTGGATCCCCGTTCCGCCTTCGCCACCCCCCAGCGCTTTTCCCACGCCGACGAGCTGATTGTGAAGTGGCCCCAGGAAGCACTCTCACCATCGGATTTCAACGAAGGGACCTATTTGGTGGCTCTCAGCCACGACGAGAAATTGGATAATCCGGCCCTGAAACTGGCGCTGGAGAGTCCCTGCCGTTACATCGGCGCCCTTGGCTCCCGCAAGACCCATGCCCGACGAGTGGCGTCGCTCAAAGAGATGGGACTCACCGATGAGCAGCTGTCCCGGATTCACTCGCCCATCGGACTGAATTTAGGGGGAAGACGTCCCGCAGAAATCGCCGTTTCCATCCTGGCCGAAATCATCGCTCTCCGCCACGGAGTAGACTTAGTTCACTCGTGAATTCGTGCGGTCGTGCGGTCGTGCCGTTATCTTTTCCACTTATTTGTATGCCCTTTCTTTCGAACTTTTCTCTGTTCCAACGTTATAGATTGAGAGAGGAGCCAAGTGAGAAAGATTGAATGCTTTAAGCAGTTGGAAGTGTGGAATAAGGCACGGTGCTCTTGAGCCCCGTTGGGGCTCCGGAGGTCTCTCGAGGGAATCACATACCTCAGCAGGCAGTGACCTGGAGTTGTCTGAGGATTCGGCATCTCAGGTGCCCAAGCCACGAACTCACAGACGCACGACCGCTCAACCGCACGACCGCACGAAAGCACGAACGAGCGAAGTGAGTTCTGACGAACGCAGCGAGGTTCTCTCCACGAGCGCAGTGAGTTCCGACGAACGATGCGAGGTTCTCTCCACGAGCGCAGTGAGTTCTGACGAAGGCAGCGAGTTACTGCGTTCCCTTCAGGTATTCCAGCAGGTCAGTATCGGTGCTGAGGATCAGGGTGCTGCTGGGATCGGCGGTTATCTCCAGAGTCTCCAGGCTCTTCATGAAGGCATAGAATTCGGCATCGAGGTTATGGGCTTCGGCATACGTCCCGGTCGCTTCCGCATCCGCCACGCCTTGCAATTCCTGAGCGGTCCGATAGGCTTCGGACTGAATCCGTTTCAGTTCCCGCTCTCTCTCACCCCGGATCCGTGCGGCTTCCCCTTCCCCCTCGGAGCGGTAGCGCTCCGCGACCCGGTTGCGTTCGGCAATCATACGAGCAAAAACATCCCTCTGGACCTCTTCCACATAGTTAATCCGCTTGATCTGAAAGTCGATGAGTTCAATCCCCAGATCCGCAACGCGAGTCCGAGCTGTCTCCAAAACCGCGCGGGTGAGCTCCTGGCGGCCCCTTTCAATGATTTCCAGAACGCCTGTCTCATCTTCAGAATCCAACAAGCTCTGGTCAGGTTCCCGATTGGTGCTTCGAACAACCTCCACCAGATCATGACGCGCAACGGCGTTGCGGGTTTCACCATCCAGGATATCGTCCAGTCTGGACTGAGCTCCCAGTTCGTTGTTCACGCGTTCGAAGAACCTCAAAGGGTCAGAGATCCGCCAGCGGGCATAGGAGTCCACCCAAATAAACCGCTTGTCGCGGGTAGGAACCTGGTTGGCATCTCCATCCCATTCCAGGAAACGTCTGTCAAAAAAGTGGGCCACCTGAACTAAAGGCAACTTGAAGTGGAGGCCGGGCTCGGTAATAGCATTCCCAATGGGATCTCCGAACTGGGTGATGATGACCTGCTGTGTTTCATCCACGGTATAAGCTGAAGCGTAAATTCCAACCGCCAGCACGATAAGAACTATCAAACCTGCGCCTGTTTTTCTGTCCATTACTCCCCCCCCCGGTTTGATGCGCCACCCGGTGAGCTGAGACCCCGCAGAGCCTCCAGGGGAAGCAGCGGCATCACTCCCTGGGCATCACTGTCGATGAAGAGCTTGCCCCCCATCTTGGGCAGCACCTTGGCCATGGTTTCCAGGTACATGCGCCGGCGGGTGACCGTGGGTGCCAGACGATAGGCTGCGTAGAGCGCCTTGAAGCGAGAGGCATCCCCTTCAGCACGATTGACCCGGTCCAGCGAGTACCCTTCGGCCTGCAAAATAGTCTGCTGGGCTTCACCCTGAGCCCGTGGGATGACCCTGTTGTACTCGCCCTGCGCTTCGTTGATTAAGCGGTCCCGCTGCTGCTGGGCCTGGTTGACTTCATCCCAGGAGGGTTTCACAGGATCGGGAGGATTCACATCCTGCAAGACCACCTGATCAATGGTAATGCCCGTTTCGTACTCATTACACATCTCCTGCAATAGCACTTGCACGGTGCTTTCGATCTCCTGACGACCCACGGTCAGCACCTCCGTGACCGTCCGATCCCCAATAACCCGTCGCATCACCGCTTCAGTCATGTCTCGAAAGGTGTTTTCCACGTTGCGCACTCTGAAAAGATACAGATAGGGATCCGAGACCCGGTATTGCACGATCCATTCCACCACCGCCACGTTCAGGTCTCCCGTCAGCATCAAGGATTGGTCCTCAAAGTCCTGAGCGGAATAAATGGTTCGGATCCCAGGTGTTATCGTCTGGAATCCGAACTCCTGTTTGAGCTGCCTCTGCACCGGCACTTTGACGACGCTCTCCACAAAGGGCAACTTGAAGTGCAGACCTGGCCCGGTGGGCGGCGCTAGATATGCACCAAAACGCCTGATCACGCCCACCTCTTCCGGCTGAACCTGGTAAATGCTGTCCAGAAGCACCACCACTCCTACAAGGACCGCTATGGCGGTGATAACGATCTTCGGAGAAAGGTTGGGTAATTGGAGTTTTGAAAGGTCAATGACATCTTTGTCCATGGGCATCCATCAAGTCCTTTTGTTTAAAATTGCCTCAGATGGCCTTTACACTATCACAAGGGGACACAAGGGAACAGCCCCACAACTCAATTCACCCTGACAAAACGGCCCCGCGCCCTTTCCCGGAGTCTTTGCAGATCCTCACGCCGGGAAATCGAGAGAGGAACCGTCTCACCGATTTCTTTTAGCAGCAGCTCGGTATCCAGAGACTTCTTCAAATGGAGCCCACGATAGAGTGCCGCGATCACCACTTGCTCGATCTCGGCACCGCTGAACCCCTCGGTCGCTTCAACCAGTCGCTGTAAATCGAATTGCTGCGGATCTTGTCTTCGAAGCTTCAGGTGGATTCTCACTATTGCCTCCCGTTCTTCAGCATTGGGGAGATCCACGAAGAAAATCTCATCGAAGCGCCCTTTCCTGAGAGCCTCCGGAGGCAAAATCGAAAGATCGTTGGCCGTGGCCACCACAAATACCTCCTGCTGCTTCTCCTGAAGCCAGGTGAGGAAACTGCCAAACATGCGGCGACCCAAACCTCCATCCGCCTCGCTTCCACCCGGTGCCATGGTCTTCTCTATCTCATCGATCCAGAGAACCACCGGGGCCATCGACTCGGCCAGGGCAATCGCTTTGCGAAAGTTCCTTTCCGATTCTCCGATATATTTGTCGAAAAGTCTTCCTGCATCCAGTTTCACAAGCGGGACTGTCCACTCGCGGGCGATCACCTTGGCCGCAAGAGACTTGCCACAACCCTGCACGCCGACAAGCAAAATCCCCCGCGGAGCTGGCAAGTTGAGCGCTTGAGCTTCGCGGCTAAACCCAGTCTGTGCTCTCTGAAGCCACTTCTTGAGCCGGGCGAAGCCTCCCAGCTGGAAGCGGTTATCCTCCACCGGAAAATACTCCAGGAGTCCGCTCTCCCGGATCGCCTGAGCTTTGCGCTCCAGAACATCCTTGATGGCTTGCTCCGTAAGCTTGCCGTCCTTGAGAGCTGCGAAGGCAATGGTTTGCCTGGCCTGGTTCAAGGTCATCCCACTCAAGGCGGTCACGAGTTCCTCACGGCCCCTGGCGTCCAGCTGAATCTCGATCCGATTGGCTTGGACCAGAGAGTGCAGCACCGTGTCCAAAACCTTCCGCAGTTCTTCTCTTCCAGGAAGTTCCAGGTGATAATACACAACGTTGTGCTCGATTTCCGGCGGGAGATGGACCGCTTCTCCTGTCAGCACAAGCGTGGAACGGTTTTTGGAAAACCTCTGGGACACCTCTCGAAGCTGGCGGGCCACGATATTGTCAGTGGTAAATCTTGCGAAATCCTTGAGAAGAAAAATGGCCTGAGTATCCATTTGCTGAAGACTCGACAGGAGATTCATGGGCTCGCTGGTGCCATACATGCTGGTTTTCCCCGGCACCCGAACCAACCCGCGAGTGATAGACCACTCGAAAAATGGCATCCGAAGCTCCAGCGCAGTGGACTGCAGCAGCGAGAAGACACGGTTTTCTTCCACCGTTTCCATGGCAATGATCCCATGAAAGGAGAGGACCAGGGTTTTGATATCGTGGATACTGGTAGAGAGACTCATCGCTCAGAACGCCTCTCCAGAGAAAGGACAACGGGCATAAAGTGAGGTACTACGGTCCCGGAATTGTGATGTCAAGCTCTCTCATTGGCCCTAAGGCGGAAAGGGGTTCGTCAAAGTCTTGAGATCGGCCCACTGCCACGATCTGCATCTTGTCGGGGTGCAGATGCTTACTGGCCACTCGCAAGATATCGCTCTTGGTCACCCTCTCTATTTTCTCTTTGGCCGTCTGCAGAAAGTCCAGGGGATATCCATGGTACGCGTAGGTCATCAGGCGATTGACGATCTCACTCTTTGAATCGAAATTAAAGACAAACGCGTTCAGATAGCTCTGCCGGGCAAGTTCCAGCTCTTCGTCGGTCACCTCGCTTTGGGTGAGTTTTTCCACTTCAGCCCTCAGGGCTCGAATGGCTTGAACGGTAGTCTCCGATTTGGTCTGGCAGCCAATGTAGAACATTCCTTCATAGTCGAAATTGGCTGAATAAGCTCCGAAAACCGAGTAGGCCAGGCCCTGGCGCGATCTCACCTCCTTGAAGAGGCGACTGGTAAATCCCGAACCGAGAATGCGGTTCATCAAGACCAGGGCGAAGTAGTCGGGATCACTCACGAGGCCTCCGATGTGCCCCATATAGATGTTGGTCTGATTGACATCGTCCTTCTGGACAAAATTGACTGTCTGACGAAACTCGTAATTCACCTCGGGCATCACTAAGGCAGGGACCTCGCGGCTTTCCCAGCCTCGAAAGGCCTCTTCGATCTTCCTGATCATGTCCGGAGTGTGAAAATCGCCCCACACGGCCAGCATCATATTATTGGGATAAAAGAATTTGCCATGAAAGGAGATCAAGTCATCGCGTGTGATGCTGTCGATGGTGGCGTACTCTGAGG
>JAPUKI010000246.1 GCA_027295745.1 Acidobacteriota bacterium | reverse complement strand
TCGCCAGCTCGGCGAATCGGGTCTTCATCATCAGCTATCATGAAAAACGACGGTTCGTAGAAAAGGTGGACTTTGTGACCAGTCCCGGTTTCCTGGAGGGCGGTCAAGCTCGAGAGGAAACAGGGTTACTGGGTGGAGGAGTCGAGAAAGTCATCACGAATTTGGGTATTCTGGAGGTTGATAAAAAAACCCGGTCCATGAAACTGGCGGCCGTACACCCCGGCATCACCGAAGAGGAAGTCCGGGAGAAAACAGGTTTCGACCTGCCTGTGGCTGAGGACCTAAAGACCACCACTCCGCCATCGGATGAAGAATTGCAGTCACTTCGCGCGCTCGATCCCGAAAAAAGATACCTCAAAGCCGGAGACTTTTAACTCAAGTGTCTCGTCCCAGGAATACCATGACGTTTGCTGAAGGGGCTTGCGAGGGGAGATCAAGGAGCGAGGCGGAGGTGATGCTGGGACATCGGCGACGACGAGCGACGCAGAGACCGCCCGCAACCCCCATCAGCCCGAAGGGTGGCGGCGGGACGGCATCAATTTCTTTGTCGCTCCTCCTCCGTGATACACATTGGCATCGCGTCGTCGTCGCTTCGCGAACTCGACGCCGTCGCGCTCGCCACAAACGTCAAGGTATTCATGGGACGGGACACTTAGCCCGGATTATGCATAAATTCTGTACTGCAGCGACGAAATCATCCGCCCTGACTGTGTTGCGCGACCCGCAAGCGCGGGTACCCCTCGGCCTCCTCAACGTACTCAAGAGTACGTTTGCGGGGGCCTGGGCACCCGCTTGCGGGTCACGCGTGGCGCAACGCACTCAGGTCGGCGCTTTCGTTGCTTCGTGACAAGAACCTATGCATAATTCGGGCTGATGGAGTCAAGATCTAGGGAATCAGGAGACATGGCCGGTCAGCGTGATCATTTTCTGGCAAAATCCTTTGAGTATTTGCAAGAAAATGTTCGCAGGTCGGGACCCGCCGCCGCCGCCAGTTATACCTTGGTGGGAGCTGTGCTTTTGTTGGGTGGGGGTGGTTACCTGATTGACCAGTGGCGTGATACCGACCCCTGGTTTTTGCTGGGAGGATTGATGTTGGGTCTGGTGGTTGGTTTTTACGAAATAGCGAAAGCGATTTGGAAGCGATGAACATCCTCTGGTGCATTGTTGTGTTGTGTGTCGGCTCCTGGGGATTGGTCTCCTGGATGGTGCCGGAAGCGTTGGTGGAAATTTTCCTGGGAATGCTGATCCCGTTGCTGTTGGCGATCGGAACCATCGTGCTGGTGGAAAGAACCTATCAAAAGGACGCCATGAGACTCACCGCGCTTTTGACCAAAGCCTTTGTGGGCAAGATGCTGCTCTACGGGGTTTACGTGACGGTGATTGTGGGCGTTTATTCTTTCCATCCGGTGCCCTTTGCAATCAGTTTTACCGTCTACTTTACAGGCCTTCACTTGACTGAAGCGCTCTATTTTCAAACTCTGTTTAAGGGAGATCAAAGAGCGGTGAGGAAGGCATCATGATCCCAGCTCAAGAGACCGGATCTGAAGGATTTAATGCCGGAGAAGTGATCATTGAACATGTTTCAAACAGCTCAGTTGATCATCCCATTTTTGAACTGCCAACCCTATGGGGCATCAACTTCTCCGTGACCAAGCATGTCTTGATGCTCTGGATCGTGGCGACTCTTTTATTTGTCATCATCACCTGGTCTACCCGGAGATATCTGAAGCAGGATCGTCCAGTGCCTTCCGGATTCATGAATGCCCTGGAGGCAGTGGTCCAGTTCATTCGGGACTCGATCGTTCTCCCCAATGTGGGAGAGAAGTTCTTGAATACCTGGACCCCTCTGCTTCTAACCTTCTTTTTCTTCATTGTGACTGCCAATGCCTTCGGCTTGATTCCGTTGTTTGAAGTTGTTGGCGTCCTTGATCGCTTTGTTTTACATACGGACCACGAGTCCATCATCAATCGGGTGCTTCACGGAGGGGCGACCGCCACGGGAAATTACAATGTGACCGCTGGTCTGGCCACCATCACCTTTCTGGCTATCATTGTGGCTGGAACGAAAGCCCACGGTTTCTTCAAGCACTGGAAAAATCTGGCACCTCCTGGTTTAGCCTGGCCAGTCTATTTTCTTCTGATCCCGATCGAAGTCATGGGGATGATTGTCAAGCCCTTTGCCCTGACCATGCGGTTGGCGGCCAACATGATGGGGGGACATATAGCCATCCTGGCGATCCTCTCCTTTGTGTTTATTTTCGGCGAAATGTTTCAGAGTGCTCCGGCTGGTATCGGTGTGGGCCTGCTGGTGTCGCTCCCACTGGCGGTGGGCATTTCCGCATTAGAAATCATTATTGTGTTGGTGCAGGCCTATGTCTTTACCCTGCTGACGGCCGTGTTTATTGGCATGGCGATCAATGTTCATCACTAATCGTACGAAACGGAGGTACCGATTTGGAAGTTCTACATTACTTTGGTGCGGCAATTGGTCTTGGGTTGATTGTGATTGGCGCCGGGCTGGGAATTGGTAGATTCACAGCCGCTGCGGCCGAGAGCATTGCCCGTCAACCGGCGGCGGCCGACAAGATCACCGCTGCCGTCAACTTGCCGCTCTTCCTGCTGGAAGGGGTGGCAATTCTGGCGGAGGTGTTCGTGCTCCTGATTGTGTTGATGAAATGAAACTAGTCAACTCCATCGATCAGTAAGCCTTTGAAGGGAGTTTGTCATGGATAATCCTTTGGTCCAGCCAGATCCGGGTTTGTTTCTCTGGACTATTCTCACGTTTTTGGTCCTGTTTGGATTACTGGCCAGGTTCGCCTGGAAACCTCTTCTGGCCATGTTGGAAAAGCGAGAGGAAATTATCCGGCAGTCTCTGGATGATGCCGAGAAGGCGAAGCACGAGCTGCAGCGACTTCAGCAGGAATCGAAAGAAATTCTTTCCAAAGCCAGAGTGGAAGCTCAGTCCATCCTGGCCAAAACTCGGTCTGAAGCTGAGCAGTTGAAGGGAGAGATCAGGCAAAATGCCAAGGCTCAGGCCGATTCGATTCTCCGTGATGCCGAAAAACAAATCCAAGTGGAGACGGAGAAGGCCATCGCTATGCTGAAAAGTGATGTGGTCGACCTCTCCCTGGTGGTGGCATCCAAGCTCATCAAGAGAAATCTCTCGAAAGAGGACAACCAGTCCCTCATTGAAGAGTCATTGAAGCAGTTCGAAGCCTATCGGACCTGAAGGGGCAGTACCCTTTCACAAGATCTACTTTTTCTCTTCTCCAGCGCAATTTTAGCTGATAAGATTGAGTGGCCCCCATTTTGGCGGGAAGAAGGGAACAATCATATGCCTCACCTGAAGTTTCTGATAGTGGGAGCGCTGATCCTGGGAGCCATCTCTTATTTGATGTTCAGTGGAATCAACGATTCCATGGTCTACTATTACACTGTGTCAGAGGCTCTCGAGATGGCACAGGAACTGGACAATAGAGGAATTCGCGTAGGTGGTTATGTCCAGGCTGGAACTATTCAAAAGGACAACAGTCAATCTCAGGTCGAATTTCTGGTTTTTGAGAAGGAAAGTGATCGGACGCTCCCTGTGATCTATCAGGGGATCATCCCTGACACCTTTAAGGATAATGCCGAGGTCTTGGTGGAAGGAATGTATCGCCCTGAGGAAGGAATATTCCATGCCAACGTTCTTCTGGCCAAATGTCCTTCCAAATACGAAGCACTAGGTCCCGAACATCCTCAAGATATTCCTATTGGAAAGGGTAGTGACTAAC
This sequence comes from Acidobacteriota bacterium, assembly GCA_027295745.1. Classification (GTDB taxonomy): domain Bacteria; phylum Acidobacteriota; class UBA6911; order RPQK01; family JADFOI01; genus JADFOI01. The sequence continues at coordinate 2,789 of JAPUKI010000246.1, read as the reverse complement.
CCCAGCTCGGTGATCTTTGTGGTGAGGCAAGAAGTACTCCCTTTCATAAATACGGTAACGTTTGCGGATGGGGCTTGCGAGGCGAGGTCGCGAAGCGAGGAGAAGGCGATGCAGAGACATCGACGACGACGAGAGACAAAGAGATCGCCCGCAACCCCCATCCGCCCGAAGGGTTGGAGCGGGACGGGCCCATTTCTTTGTTGCTCCTCCTCGCCGATGTCTCGACATCGACTCGTCGTCGCGCCTCGATCTGGGCTCCGTCGCGCTCCCAACAAACGTTACCGTATTTATGAAAGTGAGTACTAAGTACAATGATCGAGCTTGGCCATTATTGTCTCATCGCTTCCCTCCTGGTCTGTGCCTACGGGATGATGGCGGCTATCGCGGGGGGTGTTCGGAAGAGCCTCCCCCTCGTGAGGAGCGCCGAAAACAGCATTATTGCCCACTTTGCCATCCTGGTGGTGGCTTCTCTGTGTCTCTGGTACCTGCTCTTAAGCGACAACTTTCTGGTGCGGTATGTCGCAAACTACAGCGCAACTGATATCCCTACTCGTTTCAAGTTCACAGCCTTTTGGGGAGGACAAGAAGGAAGCCTTTTGCTGTGGGCGCTTGTACTTTCCTTTTTCTCCTTTCTCGTGGTGGTTCAGAACCGCCATCGAAATCGCGATTTGATGCCGTACACCGCTGCTGTTCTTCTGGGGACCATTGGTTTTTTTATGCTCCTGTTGAACTTTGCCACCAATCCCTTTGCAACGCTGGAGTTTATACCGGCTGATGGGCAGGGATTGAATCCGCTGCTGCAAAATTACTACATGATCATCCACCCGCCCATACTCTTTTTGGGTTACGTGGGTATGACGATCCCCTTTGCCTTTGCCATGGGGGCCTTAATCAGTGGACGGCTCGACACCTCCTGGCTTGGCACTGCTCGCCGATGGACCTTGGTAGCATGGATATTTCTCACCTTTGGGTTCACGCTGGGGGGGATGTGGGCTTACGAAGAACTTGGCTGGGGAGGATACTGGGCTTGGGACCCCGTTGAAAATGCTTCCTTCATGCCCTGGCTCATTGCCACGGCTTTCCTGCATTCGGTGATGATTACGGAAAAGAAGGGAATGCTCAGGATCTGGAACTTTGTCTTGATTTTGGTGGCTTTTGAGCTTTCCATATTCGGTACTTTTATCACTCGAAGTGGGATCATCTCATCGGTTCACTCCTTTGCGCTCTCCAGTGTAGGACCGTATTTTGTGATCTTTTTGGCCCTCAGCTCGTTCGTCGGTGTTTTTTGGATTGTTTATCGGGCGAAGGAATTGCACAGTGAGCAGCGGATGAAGTCTTTCTTGTCGCGTGAAGCTTCCTTTCTGCTCAATAACTTACTGTTTGTGTCGATCTGTTTTGCTATTTTCTGGGGTACGGTTTTTCCAATTCTGTCCGAATGGGTACAGGGTGAGAAAATTACCGTCTCAGCGCCTTTCTTTAATGCGGTGAACCTACCCTTGGGTTTAGCCCTGCTGATATTGACCGGTGTGTGCCCTCTGATCGCCTGGCGTAAGGCCTCAGCAAAGAATTTCCGAAGAAACTTTCTCACCCCTCTCCTGGTGGGCTTTCTCAGCAGTGTGGCGGTAGTTGCTGTAGGTGTTCGTGATCTCATCCCAGTGCTGTTCTTCTCTGCCTGTGGGTTTGTGACCATGACTATGATAAACGAGTTCTATAAGGGCGCTCGTGCTCGCCAGACCATCCGACCCTCGGGGTTTCTGGTCGCCTTAAGGGATCTGACCTTAATGAACAAGCGTCGTTACGGTGGGTTTATCATCCATATTGGAGTGGTCCTGGTCTTCGTTGGAATCATCGGCAGCTCATTTTTCCAGAGTGAGGAGCTCTTCACGGTGAACAATGGCGAGGAATTCACTATCGGTGACTACACCTTGAGATTTGAGCAACTGACTTTCAGAGTGGATCCGGAAAAGGAGGTAGTATCGGCTCACATAGATATTTTTAAAGACGGACAGAAGATCGACGAAATCTATCCCCAAAAGCACTTTCATTTCAAAAGTGAACAACCCATGACAGAGGTGAAGATTCGTTCCACGCTCAAAGAGGATCTTTACATGGTTCTGTCAGGGTGGGACGAGGAGGGACAGCAGGCCACCTTCCATGTCTTTATCAATCCTCTGGTTCAACTGATCTGGATCGGAATCGGCATCATGGTCTTGGGGGGGATGTTCGTTCTCATTCCCAACAAGAAGCTCGGACCGGCGGTGGCTCTGAAGGGACGACCGGCCCAGGAGGTGAGGGATAAGGCTGCTTAGGCTGGCCCGGATAATGCATAAATTCTTTACTGCAGCGACGGATCCCTTCTGTTCCGTTCTTGTGCTCCTGCTGTTGGGCTCCCTGACCTTTGGGCAGGACTTTTCCCGAGATGAGACCGTTGCGCGGATTACCGCCAACCTGATGTGCACGTGTGGATGTCCTCATATCATCCACCACTGCGGCGACGAATGTGCCGTGGCACCCCAACTGGAGAAGGAGATCTCAGAGTTAGTGAGTTCAGGCAGGACAGAGGAGGAAATTCACGCCATCTTCGAGGCCAGGTACGGAATGAGGGTACTGGCGGTTCCCCGGGCAGAAGGATTTAATCTGCTGGCTTGGGTGATGCCTTTTGTGGGGCTTTTAGCGGGAGCTGTTTTTATCTTTAGAGTGATCAACCGTCTCAAGCCCGATGACTCGAACCCTAATGCGGAAGAGGTCCCTCCCGAAATGAGTGAAAAATATCGAAAGCTCATAGATCG
>JAPUKI010000245.1 GCA_027295745.1 Acidobacteriota bacterium | reverse complement strand
GAGCTGCATCTGGAGTGGATCCAGCTACGGGTGCCCCACCTCCCGATATTCAGGACGAGGCAAGGATTGCCATGGACGGGGTCAAAGCACGACTCGCACTGGCCGGAATGACCATGGATGATCTTGTCGTGGTGCGAGTATTCTGCCCGGATCGTTCCCTGTATTCTGACTTCAACACTGTTTATCGAACCTATTTCAAGGATCGCTTTCCGGCCAGAATGTTCATAGGTTCAGGCTACCTTTCGGGTGGCACTCATTTCGAAGTCTCGGGAATAGCAGTGAGACGGTAGAGGAACTCAAGCGGCTGGTTCGCACTAACGACTAACCATGATTGGAAAGACCGTCTCTCATTACAAAATCTCAGAGAAGCTCGGTGGCGATGGATGTTAAATTACTGGAGAGAAAAAGCCACAGGAGAATATGTCGCACCCACCCGGTTTGCCGAAATCCATTCGTACCTGAATGAGAAGGACCAGGCCTTTGAACAGCTGGAGAAAGCCTACCAGGAACACGACTGGATTTTGACGGGTCTCAAAGTCGACCCCGACTGGGACCCCCTCCGCGACGACCCTCGCTTTACCGACCTGCTGCGGCGGATGAATCTGAAACCCTAGGCCAGTCGAGGAGACATACACGAAGTTAGCTTCTTTCCTCTCCTTGGCCTCGAATACCTTCTATAAAGGCTTACGACACTCAAAATTGCTTTCCACCCAGTTCGCCGGATCGTTCTCTCCGCCGGCAGGACCCGTGTAGGCAGCAATTTCTGGATAGGCGCACAACTTGCGTTCGTTATCAACCACCTCATCGCTGCTGTGGGTGGCAACGAGGTAGTCAGGCGCTTTACCTTTCTCTACCCAATCTACTAGCGCTGACAACTTGTCCCAGGAGTTGGGACCAGGCCCACCTTGGCAATGGCCCATTCCGGGCACCATAAACAGCCTTACACTATCCTTTGCGGCTTTCAAATTGCCCCTGAAAGTCGTGGCGATCACGTCCTTGTAGTAATCGTAAACGGGCTCGGGATGGACCATTGCATCAGCCCAGCCATGATAGAGGATGAGCTTGCCGCCGTTTTTGATGAGAAATCGTGTCATATCCGGATCATCAGAATTGGTGAGAGACTTCATGAAATCACCCTTACCCGCGGTATAGTCGTCAAAATCAAACTCCCACCAGGCCCACTCGGGAATGGGAGCAGTTTTATCGAGGACATAAGTAACGTCATGCATTTGTGGCGGGTGTACGCCTGGATCCTTCTCATAAAAGAGATAGTTAAAGTGAGTCCCTGTATTGTTTAGAAATGCGGGGGCGTTCGAGTTGTCAGCCCAGGCAATGATGCCTCGTGCCCACTGTAATTCCGAGCCAGGCGACAGGCCCTTGTAAATGGATACGCCCTTGCTGTCATAGGGGCCGGAATAGAGATCCTTGATGGTCTGCAGTTGCGCTTTTGTGAAGCAATCGTCGGCATTGATGTCTCCCTGACACATCAACTGCGTTAAATCCCGATCGGGATCAAAATCACAGGCCAGGGGATTGTTAATCACTCCATCTTGAATGCCATCGTTGCTATCGCACCTCTCCTGAACGGTCTCCGCCAGGATTTCCAGTTTCCTGAGGCTGTCGAAGGTTCCGTCACCGTTGGTGTCAAAGGCCAGATTCCCGCCGAAATTGTTCAAGATGATTTTATGCAATTGCCAGAGAATGCCTGTATTGGCTTCCTGATAGAAATTGACCGGGGCTCCGGCCACGATGCCGTCAAATTCGTAAGGGAATCTCTGGGCTTCCATCAAACCCTCACGCCCCCCCGTAGAACACCCCTCGTGGTAGGAATACTCCGGCTCTCTTCCGTAGTAGGCCTTGATCACGGTTTTGGCTGCATTGACCGTCAGGTGAACCGCCCGGTAGGAGAAATCGATCTCCGACTGCCTGTTGTTGAAGCCGAAGGAGGCCATAGGCTCTGAGCCACTGTCATGGCCCATATTGCTGTTCGCTACGGCGTAACCTTGGGCTACCCGATGATCAGCAAAATCCAGGTCTCCATCCTTGCCCCCGTCTCCCCAACTCAAGAAGCGACCGTTCCAGTTCCGGGGCAAAGGGAGTTGGACGTGATAACTGATGTTGGGGGGAATGATCCCCTTCACATAGCAGTAGGGAGGCCCCGAGTCACTGGTGATCAGTCTCGCCATGGTGAAGGTTAAATTCCGTGTCTCCATCAAGGCTTCACAAGCTGACTGCTCCTGAGCCGTGACTTCAGTGAAGCCAGGCAAACCCAGAAGACCCATGACTAAAGCTATTGAGACGAAACGCCGATTTTGGTCCATGGCATTATTCTCCCTTCAGGATTGATGGACTCAATACAGGGTTGCAGTGACTGTACCTTACAATATCCGATCCCTTCCTGAAAGTGGTCTTGTTCAGCCAGGATAAGCGGCAATCGATTGCCTTTCATCCCTTACCGATTTAGCATGGAGCACAGGATCACCTTAAAGATTGATAGAAAATGAGCATCGGTAACCACGATCATTGGGGAGGTGTCTATGGCTAGAAGGGTGTCTACACTGTTTTTGTTGCTTCTGTTTGGGGTCTTATCCGTTCCGGGATACTCCCAGACAAGCCCATCCGTAGCCGCTCTGGATTTGCCTCCGGAAGTGTTGGCCTATCCTGAAAGGGTTCTCTTCAATGGAAAAGTCTTGACCGTTGATCAGGAGTTTTCGACGGCCGAAGCCCTGGCCATTCGAGGCGGGCATATTCTGGCCGTTGGTGAGGATGCCAGGATTTTGAAAATGGCGGGACCCCAGACACAAAGAATCGATCTTGAAGGTAAAACCGTGCTTCCCGGCTTGATCGACACCCATTATCACCTCAATGAGTACCCGGAGCGCCACATGCTGCTGGCCGAAAAAGGGATCCAGTGGGAGGGAAAGGTCGAGCTGCTGAGCCTGATGTGGAAGGATGCCGCTGAAGCATTGCGCGACATCAAGCGAGCGGTGGATGCCGCAAGCCGGGGGGAATTGGTCCGAATCCCCAGCCGGAATGTAGAGGTCTTCGAAGATGTGACCCTGGAGCAGCTGGATTCAATCGCTCCGGACAATCCCGTGGTGGTGGCTGCGGCCATCCAGTTGCGGCCGGCGGCGGTGAATTCAAAGGGGATCCAATGGGCTCAGATCCCTCTCGATACACCGGGCTTGCCCAGCGATGGTGGGGTCATGATAAACGGCCGAGCCGCCGGTCTGCTGGCACAGTATGTCATCCAGGCCATGCCCGTCGAGAAGGCCATCTTCTGGCATAAGCAAACCATGGGATTGGTCAATAGCTGGGGATTGACCATGGTGGTTACCCGCGTCACCCCGGATCACTTTAATTCTCTACGAGAAATATGGCTCGAGGACCAGCTGAGCGTCAGGTGGAGGGTCGCTTTTCCCGGGCCTCTCGATATTCCCAACACCGGTAATGTGAGTGATATTGGGGACGATTGGCTGCGTATTTCAGGGGCCGGCGGGGGATTTGTGCCGGGTTCAAGGTCGGCTTTCGGTCATTGGAGTACCCAGGTGCCGGTCACGGCTGATGAGGTCTCCGCTTGGCCACAAGGACGCCGGCAGTTAGTGGAAGCCCTGCGTTATGGGTGGAGCATCCCCAATAGTCACATCTTGGGCAATATCGCAGTTCGGGCGGTTCTGGACGCTATGGAGGAAGCACTGCAAGATCCGATTGTGAAGAGCTCCAACCAAAGACTAACCATGGACCACATGGTAGAGCTGTTCGCTGAGGACTTCGCCAGAATCAAGGAACTGGATGTGATGGCCA
>JAPUKI010000244.1 GCA_027295745.1 Acidobacteriota bacterium | reverse complement strand
AGCCCAGACTTTGAGTCAGGAACTGGGTATCTCCGTCACCACTGACAACCGCCAGGCTGTCAAGCAGTCTGACCTTGTCCTGCTGTGTGTGAAGCCTCAGACCGTGCGAGTCGTGGCTCAGGAGATTGGAGAAGAAATGACTTCCGGCAAGCTGCTGATCTCCATAGCGGCTTCCGTTCCGACCCATTACATCGAAGAAAGTCTGGGTTCCGAGGTGCCGGTGGTGCGTGCCATGCCCAACATCCCCTGCGTCGTAGACTGTGGGATGACAGGAATTTGCAAGGGCCAATTTTCCGATGAATCGGATCTGGAAACTGCGCGGACCTTATTCGACGCGGTTGGGATGACAGTTTCAGTGGCTGAAAAACAGATGAATGCGGTAACCGGTCTTTCTGCCAGTGGGCCCGCCTTTATTTTCATCATCTTGGAATCACTGGCGGAAGCGGGAGTGAAAGTGGGTCTTCCCCGAGATGTGGCAACTCTCTTAGCCGCTCAAACCGTACAGGGAGCTGCTCGAATGGTCCTCGAGACTGGCAGCCACCCCGCCCTCCTGAAGGATGCCGTTACCACACCAGCCGGCTGTACAATTGACGGGATTCTTGAGCTGGAAGAGGGAAAGCTGCGCGTCACGCTGATTAAGGCCGTGGTGAAAGCGACCGAGCGTGCCAAGGAATTATTAGTCGTTGAGTAAGAAGAAACCGCTGACTGGTTTCCATGACCCATCTTGTCCACCTATGTTGACAATGTAAGCCGAGGTTGACATCGGTTGGAGGCATCAGAGCCCTCCTGGCTCATCACTTGTATTCCCGCAATTCATGGGCAAAGCCACCAACTGCGTGCCTCTGACTAGATTTTATCCCCGATCTTCAGTTTTCTGGAACGCTACATGCTTATTGAGTGTGCAATGGCACACCAAAGCGAATCACTCATCGATGTCGTAGTGAAGCTGGGAGGTCTCCTGCAGCGCCCAGACTTGACGAATGATGAACGTCAAAGATACCTCGCAGACTTTGTCAAACTCATAAGAAAATGCTTGATGGCATCGGATTTCATCGAGCAGCAGAGGTTGCAGGTTGCCTTGGATTTAGTCAGGGAGGCGCCCCAGGCTGAGATCTTCCGAGAGTCTGTCTCCAGCCTGAACTAGCTGCTAACCCGGTCCTCGGAGAGCTCTTCCGGGAGTGGCCCCGGTGTGCTCCCCATTCCGCAACACCTGCTGGCCATTGACAAAGACATGGATGACGCCGGTGGAATATTGATGGGGATCGTCATAGGTGGCATGATCCTGAATTTCAGCTGGGTCGAAGACCACCACGTCGGCGAAAGATCCAGTTTCCAGCCTGCCGCGGCGATCCAATTTCAGGTTCGAGGCGGGCCGGGAGGTCAAACGGTGGATGGCTTCCTCAAGTGGCATGATGGCCTCTTCGCGCACGTATTTTCCCAGTAGACGCGCGAAATTCCCATAGGCCCGTGGGTGAGGATTGGATCTCAAGAAAACGCCCTCGGGGGCCAAAGATCCGGCATCGGAAGCGAAGCTCACCCAGGGAAGGCCGAGCTTCCTTTCAATGTTTTCTTCAGACATCAGGAAGTAGACTGTACCCACCCGGCTGTTGTCTTCGATGACCAGGTCCATGGCTGTGTCTTCCGGCGATTTCCCGCGCATCTGGGCGACTTCGGCCAGAGTTTTTCCAGTCAGGTGCTTCAGAGCATCGTTCTTGAACTCGACCAGCAGGAGGTTCTCAGGCGATCCGGCAGCCAGATACAGATTCTCCCAATCCGCACCCGGGGCGGACATTTCACTTCTGACTCGCCGTCGAATAGCGGGATCCTTTAAACGCGTCACCCAGGCGTCGAGTCCCCCCTCTTGCACCCACAGGGGCATGGCCGCGTCCAGTCCAGTTTTTCCAGCCGTATAGTTGTACATGTTCGCCGTAATGAGCAGACCTTCCTCCCGAGCCGCCTCGACTTTTTCGATTACCCTCTCCAACTTGTCCCAGTTGGACTTTCCTGCCGCTTTCAGATGGTAGATCTCAGCGTGAATCTTGGCATTGCGAGCAATCGTGATCAGTTCGTCAACGGCTTCCAGAAGACGGTCTCCTTCACTTCGAATGTGAGAGATGTACATCCCGCCATACTCGGCTGCAACCTCGGCCAAGGCTGTAAGTTCCTCGGTGCTTGCAAAGGAGGCCGGGGCATAAATGAGTGATGATCCCACTCCCAGTGCTCCCTGTTCCATGGCCTGGCGCACCAGGGAGCGCATCTCATCAAGCTCCTCGGGCCGGGGGCGGCGATTCTCATAGCCCAGGACGTGGACCCGGATGGTGGTGGCTCCCACAAATGAAGCGACATTCGGTGAGATTCCCTTCTCCACCAGGTGTTGGAGATATTCGGAAAGCGTCGTCCAGGGGATGTCGAATTTGATATCTCCCTGCTGTGCCAGCATCTCCTCTTTCATCTCTTCGCTCAGGGGCCCCATGGACGGTCCTTCACCAAAGACCTCCAGCGTCACTCCTTGCCGGATGCCGCTCTGGGATCGCCCGTCCTGGATCAGGGTGTCCGTGGCCCAGCTCAGCATGTTGATGAAGCCGGGCGCCACAGCAAGACCATCGGCCTCTATCTCGGTTCGGCCATGGGCCTCGTCCAGCATTCCCACTGCGGCAATGGTGTCACCCTGGATGGCCAGGTCGCCCTGAAAGGGTGCCGATCCGCTTCCGTCGTAAATCATTCCATTGCGAATGACGATGTCGTACTCCTGAGGGGCAGCGCAGGCTCCCAAGAAGGCCAGAGAGACCAAGCAAATTAAACCGCGAATCATATGCCGTTCCCCTTTTCTGTAACTTTTTGCAACCTGAGCTCACTTCCACGATCTAGAATTAGGTATATCTGGTATGTTAATAGACGATATGTCAGCTAAGTCAATTTTTATTTCACTGTTTCTTCCTCTCTTCCTGACCGGTGGACTCACGCTTGCTCAGGAAGGAAGCGGACTTCCGGAACATCCGAACAATCTCAGGGTTTTCACTCGCTATGATGGCGCCACTGCAGTTGCCGAGCTCTCTTGGCAGGATCATTCCGATGACGAAGTGGGTTTCGAGATTCTGCGTTCCGACAATGGGAAGGAATTCCGAGTCGTGGGCATGGTTGGAGCCGACACTGCCCACTGGGAAGACAAGGTGGGAAAGTACATCACCGGGGGATTTGCTTACAAGGTCCGGGCCTTTAACGAAGCCGGCAAAAGCGAAGACTCCAATGTCGTCTCCATCTGGCTCTAAGAAAGTTACTCCTGGACACGAAGCCTGCGCTGTTCGGTTTCCCAGAACATTTGTTTAGCGCGTTGCTGCCACCACATCTCCCAGCGATCAATATACAGAAGTGTTCTCTGGGCCGCCGCTGCGGGCCTCTTATCAGGCAACCGGGATATTATGCTGACCAGCATAAAAATTAGTGAGCTGGTTCAGGTTGTTAGAAGGGAAAATACATGAAGGCGTATTATATTTTCGGTTTGTCACTCTCCATGGTTTTCAACACGGTTCTGGATGTGAATGCCCAATCCGACGGCACCCCGGTGCTCCCTAAAGAGATAGAGGAATACACCCTTGAATTTGAGAGAATTCAATCGTTGGATCGTCTTGAGCGGAACATCGAAGTTCTCTATCGAAAGGGGTTCGCTGCCGGAAAGAGACTTTTGTACCAAGCCGATAGTTCGGACTTATTTCTGCTGGAGAGGCTTAGCGAGGAACAGCTAAGAGCCGTGAGTCGCGCGCTTCCTGGCATCTTTCTCACTCGTGATGAAGTTGTGCAGGCGAACCCCGACCCCAAGAGCTTTCTTGAGTTTGCATTAAAGTGGGGCGGCCGCGCCGACATCGCGTTCTTCTCAACTCTCCAAATTTCCTACTCCAGCCCAGGCTGGCCCTTGTATATTGAACCTCAGACTGATTACGGAGGATGTAGGCGGCTCGGCTCATTTGTATTTTCCGAGCTTTATGGGATGTGGCGCGCGTTCCAAAGCCGATTTCCCGATCGTTACAAAGAAGAGGTGCGCCGAGAGTTGGCAGGTAT
>JAPUKI010000243.1 GCA_027295745.1 Acidobacteriota bacterium | reverse complement strand
AACCCGTTGAGTGCGGGCATGCCAATCGAAGAAAGGGTCATGATCAAAAAAACAGTGGCGTAAACCGGCATGATTTGTGAGAGCCCTCCAAAGTCGGCAATCATCCGGGTGTGACGCCTTTCGTAAAGGACGCCCACAAGCAAGAAGAGAGCTCCTGTGGAGATTCCGTGGTTAATCATCTGCAGGATTCCGCCTTCCAAAGCCAGCGGGGTGGCAACAAAAACTCCCAACATGCAAAAGCCCAGGTGGCTGACCGAAGAGTAAGCCACCAGCTTTTTCATATCCTTTTGCATCATGGCCACCAAGGCACCGTAAATGATGCCGATGACACAGAGAACCAACAGGGGGTACAGGAACTTCATGGTGGCCTGGGGAAGAATGGGCAGGCTGAGGCGGACAAACCCGTAGGTCCCCATCTTCAGCAAAATGGCGGCCAGAATGACGGACCCGGCGGTGGGGGCTTCCACGTGAGCATCAGGAAGCCAGGTATGGAAGGGGAACATGGGAACCTTAATGGCAAAACCCAGGAAAAGGGCCAGGAAAATCCACCCCTGTAATTCCAGAGGAATCTCCAGCTGCTGCAGGGCCAGGATGTCAAAGGACCAAACTCCCGTCACGCTGTGCTGATAGAAGTAGAGGGCCAGAATTCCCAGGAGCAAAAGGACTGAGCCGGCTAAGGTGTAGAGGAAGAATTTAATGGCCGCATAAAGCTTCCGAGGTCCTCCCCACACCCCGATAATGAAGTACATGGGCACCAGCATCACTTCCCAGAAGACGTAAAACAGGAAGAAATCCAGCGCCATGAAGACACCTAGCATCCCCACTTGAAGAAGGAGAAAGTAGCAATAGTATTCCCTGACCCGCTCCCTAATTGCTGACCAGGAGGACAGTATTGAGATAAATCCCATCAGTGTGGTGAGAAGAATCAGCAGCATACTGATCCCATCGATACCAAAGTGGTACTGGGCGCCGATGGTTTCGATCCAGTTCGCACGGATCACAAATCGCATGCCTGTGGCGGCGTCTTTGTATCCTTCGACATTAAACTGGGTGATGAGCGGAAGAGAGATGAGAAAACCGATGAAGGAAACAATATTGGCAATCCATTTGATCGCATTTTCCTGTTCTCCCTTGCGTGGCCACAAGAGAATGAGAACCACGCCAGTGAGCGGGAAAAAACACACGATGGTGAGGATGTTCTCCATAAAAAAACTCATCGACTACACTCCCAGGTAGAGATAAAAGCTGATCACCAGGATAAGCCCGATCACAATGGAAAGGGCATATCGCTGCACCAGCCCGGTTTGAAGCTTCCTAAACACGCTACTGAAGAACTCAAACACTTCGGCCACAAAGTTGACGATGCGATCCACAACGTGGATGTCAGCCTGACCCGAGAGCCAAGCTGCCAGCCGAGTGATGGTGGCACTGCCATTGACAGCTCCATCCACCACGTTGTTGTCGAAGGCTGAAAAGTATCGGCCCCAATTCTTCGCTCCCAGCCACCGACCCCAGCCTTTCCCTCCACTGACGAACAAGAGATCATAGGCCTCGTCCACATAGTACTTGTTGTAGATGAGCTGGTGAAGGCCACTGAATCGCTTCCGCAACTGGGCCGGTTTTTCCTTGTTTTTCAAGAAGAAATAATAGGCCAGAAAGATTCCGATTCCAGCCAGGGTAATCGAAACGAAGGTTAAGAGTATCTCGGTGGAATGTCCAGAGGAAGCTGGTTCACCCGCCGACTGATAACTGGTTTCGAAGGCGGGCTCCAGAAAGTGCTCAAAGGCATTTGATCCCAACCAGGCGGGCAGACCCAGGTATCCCACCAACACCGATCCGATGGCCAGGGCAATCAGGGGAACGGTCATGACATTGGGGGATTCATGAACATGGGTTGCCACTTCCGGCGAGAGCCTCTCCTCCCCGTGGAAGGTGAGAAACATGAGGCGCATCATGTAAAAGGCGGTCATCCCCGCCACCAGAACTCCTACCAGCCAGATGAGAGCGTGCCCCTCCGGGTTACTGAAAGCCCGCCACAGAATTTCATCCTTGGAAAAAAAGCCGGACAGACCGGGTACACCCGCGATGGCCAGGGAAGCAATCCCCATGGTCCACCAGGTCCTGGGGAGGTACTTCCTCAAACCGCCCATTTTCCTCATATCCTGCTCATGATGAAGAGCCATAATGACGCTTCCAGATCCCAAAAAGAGGAGTGCCTTGAAGAAAGCATGGGTCATCAAATGAAAAATCCCGGCGGCGGCGGCTCCCACTCCCAGGGCGGCGAACATATAGCCCAGCTGACTGACGGTCGAGTAGGCAAGCACTCTCTTGATGTCCTGCTGGAAAAGAGCAATGGAGGCTGCCAACAACGCTGTACATATACCCACTACAGCAACGATCAAGAGCACGTCGGGAGCACGACTGTAAATGGCGCTCGAACGGGCCACCATATAGACTCCGGCCGTCACCATAGTCGCCGCATGGATGAGCGCACTCACCGGTGTGGGTCCCTCCATGGCGTCAGGCAACCACACAAAAAGTGGAATCTGGGCACTTTTTCCCGTGGCACCAATGAACAGCAGCAAGGCGATCCAGCTCAGCGGTCCCCAGGTTGACTCCGGCGTGGGGAACATCTCCCCCACCCTGTGAAACAGGTCAGTAAAGTCCAACGTGCCAAAATAGGTAAACATCATCAGCATCCCGATGATGAAGGCGAAATCTCCTATCCGGTTGACCACAAAGGCTTTTTTGGCCGCGTCGCCGGCACTCTTTTTGTGGATGTAGTAGCCGATCAACAAATACGAGCAGAGGCCCACCCCTTCCCACCCCACAAACATGACCAGGTAATTGCTGGAGAGGACCAGGGTCAGCATCATGAACATGAAGAGGTTCATGTACGCGAAAAAACGATAGAAACCCTCCTCCTCCGCCATGTAGCCAACGGAATACACATGAATCAGAAAGCCTACACCCGTGACCACTAGGATCATTACGGCAGAGAGCGGATCCAGCTGGAGTCCCCAGGTGATGTGGAAGTTGGCCAGTTCACCTGCAGCAGTGCGCAACGCCGGCCCGCTGATCCAGGTAAAGAGATCCTGTTCCACCAGCCGATGCTCCGGATCCAGTTGGACCAGTGCCCAGAAACAGCCTATAGAAAGGAGCAGAGAGATCAGGATACTCCCACAGGCCACGCAGTACACGAAGGACTTTTTAGGACCGCTTCCTGTTCTGGCTACCTTCCACAGTCCGAAAAGACCATTGATAAAAAAGCCGATGAGCGGAGCCAGGGGAATGAGCCAGAGAGTGTTCAGCATTGGCTATCCTCTCAGGAGATCGATCTCGTCCACATTCACCGTGTCCTTGTTGCTGAACAGAGCAATCACAATGCCCAGACCAATGGCCGCCTCCGCTGCCGCCACTGTGATGACGAAAACAGCAAAGACCTGGCCAGAGAGATCCTGAAGCCTGTCGGAGAAAGCAACCAGGTTCAAGTTGACCGAGTTGAGCATCAGTTCGATTGACATCAAAATGATGATGACATTTCTGCGCGTGAGAACTCCTACGACTCCAATCGTAAAAACAATGGTACTGAGAACCAGATAATGTGATGTATCCACCATATTCGAATCCTTTCAGAGCTGCTTTCTCGTCAAAACGACCGCTCCGACAATGACGACCAGCAATAATACGGAAGCTATTTCAAAGGGCAGAAGATAGGTACTGTAGAGCAGGGCACCGACCGACTCCGTATTGAAAGTCTGAGGCTGTTCAATCAATCCCTGACTGATCGTTTCGGTGCGAAAGACATCGGAGCCTCGCACCACAAAAAAGAGCAGCTCGAAGGACAGCACAATGCCCAAGACCACAGCCGTTTTCCACTGGCGGCTGGCTTTCCTTTGACTCTCCACCTCCCGAACACTGACCAGCATGATCACAAAGAGGAACAGCACCATGATCCCACCCACATAGACGAGAATCTGAACAGCTCCAACGAATTCGGCTTTCAGAAGAAAGAAGAGTCCAGCCATTCCCAGCAGAGCGGAAACCAGATAAACCGCGCTGCGCACCGGGTTCCCTGCAGTTACCGTGAGGATAGAAAAAACCACCAAGATTGTGGCCAGTATGTAAAAGAGAGTAGCTTCCATGGTAAAAGGCTGACAGCTAACAGATCTTGCTCCGCCTGTCGCCTTTCAGGTGTCAGTTGTCAGTTGTCAGGTGTCAGTTGTCAGTTGTCACCGGTGGTAATCCTTTCCGAACACGATCCGATCCCATCCCTTTTCCAGCTGCGCCCGATCCCAGACCATGGTACTTCGGGAATAGGTAGCCAATTCAAAGTCCTGGGTCAACTCGATGGCGTTGGTCGGGCAGACTTCCTGACACAACCCACAAAAGAGACAACGCGATGTATCGAATGTGTAATGGGTGAGGACCTTTTTCCGGCTTTCAGGATCACGCTGTGAACCCACCACGATGAGATCTTCAGGGCAAATCTCGGCACACAGATCGCAAGCAATACACAGGGTCTCTCCCGTCACGGGATCGTTGTTCAGACGGGGTGCTCCCTTATACCTTTCCGCGAGTTTAGGCTTTTCCAGCGGATACTGCTCCGTGTAGACCTTCCGGTATGTGTAACGGAAAGTCAGGGCTAAACCCTTGAAGATATCGATGAAAAAAATGCGTCTCAATAAGTCAACCATTGTTCACTCTCACAAAAACGCAAGCAAAACGGCTGCTGACACAATGACATTGCCCAGTGCCAGTGGCAAAAGGACTTTCCATCCATATTGCATCAGTTGGTCAAACCGGAAGCGGGGTAAAGTTCCCCGCACCCAGATGAAAACATAAAGCCATAGAAATACTTTGACCAGGAACCATATCACGTCTGGGATGAGATCCAGGAACGACAGCCACTCGAAGCTCGGAAAGGGCCGCAGCCAGCCCCCCCAAAAAAGTGTCACTCCTATAGCAGAAACCGTAATCATATTGGCGTACTCTGCCAGGAAAAAAAGTGAAAATCGAAATCCACTGTACTCGGTGTGAAAGCCCCCTACCAGCTCGGTTTCGGCCTCAGCAAAATCAAAGGGAAGACGATTGGTTTCCGCCAGCCCACAGATAAAAAAGATCCCAAAGGCCAGGGGCTGGACAAAGACATACCAAAGGTGCGCTTCCTGCTGACTTTGAACAATCTCGACCAAGCTGAGAGAACCTGCCCACAAAAGAACTCCAATGACGGAAAATCCAAGGGCCACCTCGTAACTGACCATCTGCGCGGTGGATCTCAGCGCCCCCAACAGAGGATATTTGCTGTTGGAAGCCCATCCTCCCAGAATAACCCCCAGAATGCCTACCGAAGAAACCGACAAAACAAACAGCAGAGCGATGTTGATGTCGGTGACGAATCCTCCCGAAGCAATTGAATTTTGTACCACCCTCTCTACAGAGGCAGCGTCCAGGACCCAATCCGGGACCCAGCTCAGGGTCCAACGAAGCAACCCCTGGAACATGTCAGGAGGCCCGAATGGCACGACTGCAAAAACCAGGAAGGCGGGAATCAAGGAAATCGCCGGTGCGATGGTGAAAATAAAAGCGTCGGCTTTGGCAGGAACGATGTCCTCTTTGAGAAGAAACTTCAAACCATCGGCAATGGGCTGAAGGAGACCGTGCCATCCCACCCTCATGGGTCCAAGGCGGACCTGGATATGAGCAATCAACTTGCGTTCCAGCAGTGTCAAGTAAGCGATTGCCCCGGAAAGGATCAGCACGATAACAGCAACCTTCACCAGGGGAATGAGGAAATAGATGAGTAAGATCTCGATCATCGGTCGACCTCACCCAAGACGATGTCCAATGTGCCGATTATGGCAACCACGTCCGCAAACAGATGCCCCTTAACCAACCGGCGCAAGACTTGCAAACTGATAAAGGTGGGAGGACGGATCCTCACCCGGAAGGGCTGAGCCGAGCCGTCGCTGACGATATAGTAGCCCAACTCCCCGCGGGGGCCATCAATACCAGAGTAGTACTCGCCCACGGGCGGTTTGACAATCTTGGGTGCCTTCCCGCGAATGGGTCCATCCGGCAGACTTTCCAGTACCTGCTGAATGATTCGCCGGCTCTGGCGCATCTCCTCCAGGCGCACCAGATATCGATCGTAGGTGTCTCCGTTTTCACCCACCGGGACGTCGAAGTCGAACTCTTCGTAGCCTCCATAAGGACGATCCTTGCGGAGATCATAGCTCACCCCTGAACCACGCAGGACAGGACCGGTCAATCCCCATTGGATGGCTTCTTCACCAGAAATCACACCGATCCCCTTGGTCCGAGCCAGCCAGATTCGGTTCTTGGTGAGCAGCTGCTCGTACTCATCTACCCGATGGGGAAACTCATCGATGAATTTGCGCGCGGCCTCCTCAAAACCTGCAGGCAAGTCCTTCCACAGGCCGCCCACTCGGAAAGCATGAGTGGTCAATCGAGCACCGAAGAGAGCCTCGAACAATTTGAGAATTTCCTCCCGTTCCCGAAAACAATACAAAAAGACCGTCATGGCCCCGATATCAAGGGCATGGGTGGCCAACCAGAGCAGGTGGCTCGATATGCGGCAAAACTCCGTCATCATGATGCGGATGCATTGGGCACGTTTTGGCACCTCGATCTGCATCATTTTTTCCACGCCCAGGAGGAAGCCGTAGACGTTGGAAACGGCCGCAATGTAGTCCGTCCTGTCGTAATAGGGAACGCACTTGATGTAAGACCGATTCTCGCTGATCTTCTCCACACCCCGGTGCAAATAACCGATGATGCACTCCGCATCCATCACCCGTTCGCCATCCAACTTTAACTTCACTCGAAGCACACCGTGAGTAGACGGGTGCTGAGGGCCCATATTGAGTTCCAGGACCTTGGCATCGAGAATGGTCGATTCTTCCGGTGTCTTCATTCGGGAGTTTTCGTGATGTGCAGATGCTTCTTAATCCAGACCTGGTCCTGCAATTTAATGTCGTAATCCTTGCGCAAGGGATGACCGTGCCAGTCATCGGGCAGGAGAATACGTCTCAAATCAGGGTGTCCGGAGAACTCGATGCCGAACAGATCGTAAACTTCCCGCTCCATCCAATCAGCGGTTCTCCAGATGGAACTCACCGAGGGCACAACTTCATCTTCCGCTATTCGGGCTTTGATTCGAATCAGCTTCTCATGCTTGTAAGAATAGAGATGATAGACCATACAGAACCGCTTTTCGTCTCCCAGGTAATCCAAAGCAGTCACATCAATCAAATAATCAAAGTCCCATTCCGGATTGTCCCTGAGCTGGACCATGAGGTCACTGAGACATTCCCTGGAAACTGTGTAAATGGGTTGATCGAGAAAGGACTGACCGGACAGAATCCCGTCTGAGAATTGCTCTTTCAGCTTCTGAAGGAGTAAATCGTCTTCCAGATCTTCGTAGGAGGGTCTCTTTTTCTTGGCTGGTCTGGAGGGAGGAGACTTGGCAGATTTCCCCGGCACGGCCGCTTTCGGGATCGGCTCCGAAGGTTTCGGGGCTTCGCTTTCCTCGGATTCTGTAGTTTGAGCCTCTTGGCTTTCTGGCTCTTGGGGTTGCTTTGGCTTTTCCTCTTCGTCCATTTTACACCAGGAGATTATAAGACTCGGTCAGGCTTGCT
>JAPUKI010000242.1 GCA_027295745.1 Acidobacteriota bacterium | reverse complement strand
CCAAGTTACCGCTCAGCTTCATGAATTGCATAACAGAGAAATAGAAGTGTCTCAACAAGAAGCTGGCAGTAAGCCATTTTGGGAAAGAGTGCGAGATTTCTTTACAGAACCTCAGTTACTGCAGGATTTGAAAATCGTGCTACCTTTTTTGATTGGTTTTTTCGTATTGGTAGTGTTTCTGGAAGGCAGAGTCAACGGATTTTTCTTTTGGCTAATTTCCCTAACTGGTGGTTCTGTCGTCTACTACTTATTCAAGAAGTGGAATGTGAAAAAATATGTCACAGTTGATCTATATCGCACCCTGCTAGTCGGCGGCCTACTGCTTGTCCTGGGCAGCAACCTTGGCAGTTCAATGAAGTTCTGGCCTGACCTGTCATTTCAAAAAGATACTACTGTTGAAGTAGAGAGCTCAGCGGTCAATATTCGAGAAGCTGGCACCACCAATTCAAGTATAATCTCCACTGCGCGACGGGGTGAAAAGCTAAAGGTGATAGATGAAAGTGGGTCTTGGTATAAAGTCGAAACTGAGTCAGGCATAACCGGCTGGGTGCACGTTAGCTTGGTCAAGTTAATTCCATCCTAGAAGAGTCCCAGTAGTCCTCAGTCTAGACCTCTAGAGCAAAAACTCAGATTTGCTCCTGAAGTTAAGCAAGGAGGAAACCCCAGATCCAAAGCATCCGCAATCTGAATCCCCAGATCCAATAGCTCATCCGTTTGCATGGAGCGGCCCTGGATGCGGTGCTTCAGGGTCTGGCCTTCCAGATACTGCATGACGATGAAGGGTTGGCCTTCATGCTCACCAATGTCGTGGATGGTGCAGATGTTGGGATGGTTCAGTGACGATGCCGCTCTGGCTTCCCTCTGGAACCGCTCCAGTGCCTGTTTGTTCTGGGCAAACTTCTCAGGCAGGAACTTCAGGGCCACATTGCGGCCCAGGCGAGTGTCCTCAGCTTTGTAGACCACACCCATCCCACCGCCGCCCAGCTTCTCTGTGATTTTGTAGTGGGAGATGGTTTGGCCGATCATGGGGTAGGCACCAGGCGTTTGAGTTCCTCGAACCAGTTGAGGACGACGTGGATTTGGCCTTGCTGGCCTTCGTCTTTCGTCATCAGAAATCTTTGGCCGTCGTTGGAGATGTCGTAGTACGCATAGCCGGGAGGAACTGAAGTGCCCCCTCGATATGAGCCCTCGAACAACACTGTTGGCCTTCCCGAGACAAATCTGGGCTCAGTTTGAATAGAAACGACCATCATCCTGTCGCCAGTGCGATAAAAGAGTTCGGTGCCGTCAGGTGACCAGATTGCCTCCCCTCCACCTTCCTCTTCCGTGACACGGAATTTCACCTCGGGTCCGGGATAGGGACGCACATAGACGTGGTCTCGGCCTTCCTCATTGGAAACGTAGGCAAGCCATTTGCCATCGGGTGAGAATTTAGCGCAGCATTCCCTACTGGAAGAGGCGAGGAAAAGTTGAGGTTCCGAATTCTCTTCCATGTTCAGAATGGCAATGTCCCAATCGGACCCTTGACTGGTTGTTTGGAAGGCCAGGAGTTGACCATCCGGCGACCATGACGTGGGCATCTGTATGAAAGGGCTTGTGGTGAGCCGCTCCGGCGGGCCACTGCGGTCAGCTAATTGACGGTAGATATTGCGCTGATCATCTGGATTTGACTGGAAGGTGAGCCACTTGCCGTCCGAGGTCCAGGTCGCTGAACCCGCTATTGATCCCTCGAGCGTCAGACGGCTGAACGAGTCCTGTTCCAAATCGAAAATCCAGACACTGTTGGAAGTACCTTCTTTGTGCATGGAGAGGGCTAGCTGCTTTCCATCGGGGGAGATGTGGGGCGCAGCGTACTCCCGTTTCTCAGTCGTCACGAGAGTTTCCTTTCCCTCCCGATCCACCCAGACTAAGCTACGTTGATGTAACTCTTCGACACTACCAGGAACATAAGCCAGCGTCCCATTGTCTGAAATCGTGAAGTCGACGTACCCAGCTCCGGCTTTACGAACCTGTTGTACGACTGGAACGGGGTCGCCAGTAACTTCAAGTCTGGTCGGATCAAAGAGTACCGCCATCAGGTTACCCGTTGCTGCCTGCTCATAAATCAGATGACCTGTTGTGGGCAGGTACTGTGCCTGCCTGGCGTTCTCCAATACTGTCCTTTGCTCCCCTGTTTCCAGAGACAGCGTTGTTGCGTGGTATTGGCTCCCATTTCCTTCGACAACCGTAAAGAGGATATTTTCCCCTCCTGGTAAGAACTGGGGCCACACATGAGCATTCTCCCCCTGGTCCCGATTCAAAGCCACCAGAAGCTCCGGCTCACCCCCGCTGGCAGACACTCGATGAAGACTGTCGTTTATACTGAACAGAATCGTGTCATCTGGACCCCAAGTGCCGGAACCCCAAGTTGTAGGAGCCTGGCACAGGGTAATAGCCGAACCCCCCGTAAGTGAAACCTTCTTCAGAATGCCTGCTGCATAGAAAGCCACCGACTGACTATCGGGTGAGAAGAACATTGTTCCAGCAGCACCCTCAGTTCCAGGGATCGCCCTGTCCACAAAATCATCAAGAGAACGAAGGTATAGAGTATGGTTCGTACCCCCTACATTGGCGAGGTAGACAAGATGCTTTCCGTCCGGCGAGATCGCTACTTCTCTCCCAGCAAGGTTGGTCAAACGTGTGGGTGGCAAAGGTCTGATCACAAACCTGTTTGGTGTCTGCTCAGGTGACGATGGTTGTATGAAGAGCCAGACAGCAAGACCTGCAACGACAGCTCCCAACACAACCATACCCACTACCATCGCCCACAAGCGTCGTGTAGGCTGGGCTGCACTGACCATCCCCGTTGGCGATACCGCTGTGGGCTCGCTGAGTGCCAGCTTTATCTCAGTTCGTACGTTGCCTATACCATCAAGGCGATCATGAACGTCTTTGGTAAGACATCGACGAAGTAGAGTACGAATGGTCCAGGGTGTATTCTCTGGAAGCAGCTCCCACTTAGGCTCACTTTCCAAAACCTTAGCAATGGTTTCGGTAATCGTTTCTCCCTCAAAAGCCCTTTTGCCCGTCAACAGCTCATACAGCACAGCTCCAAAAGCAAAGATGTCCGCCCTCTTGTCCA
>JAPUKI010000241.1 GCA_027295745.1 Acidobacteriota bacterium | reverse complement strand
TGTTGAATCATCTCGTCAGATTCATGGAAAGAGTGGCGGCGCTCGGAATGTCCGATGATGACATACTGGCAGCCGCAGTCCAGCAGCAGGGGAATGGAGACTTCTCCGGTAAAGGCCCCCTCATCCTCCCAGTGGACATTCTGGGCTCCCAGGTGCACCACACTGTCTTTGAGGACCTCGTGCACCGCAAACAAGGCGGTAAAAGGAGGGCAGATGACGACATCGACTGCAGAAGGGTCACCGATCAACTTGAGGATCTCTCGCACGGTGGCCTGAGCCTCATCACGAGTCTTGAACATCTTCCAATTTCCTGCAACAACGGGTTTTCGACTTTCCTGGTCCATCCTGTTTACTCCTTGGTTTCTCGCTTGGTTAAAATCTCCACTCCGGGAAGTGTTTGACCCGCCAGAAATTGCAGCAAGGCGCCTCCTCCCGAGGAGATATGAGAGATCTGATCTTGCACACCGGCCTTCACCAGAGCTGAGACAGAGGCTCCGCCACCCACCACGGATAAGGCCCTGCTTTGGGCAACCGCCCTTGCAATCTCCACTGTCCCCCGGGCAAAGTCATCGATCTCGAAAACGCCCAGCGGTCCGTTCCAGATAATTGTCCGGGCTCGTGAAATCTCCTCTTGAAACTCCTCGATGGTGCAAGGACCGATATCCAGACCCATCCAATTCTTTTCGATGCTACCGGCGTTCACTACATGGGTCTTGACGCCGGGCTGACATTCCTGGGCAACCAGATTATCCACGGGAAACTTCAGAGTCACTCCACGGGATTCCGCGCTGCGGATAAGCTCTCTGGCCACCTCCACCTTCTCAACCTCAACAATGGAGCTTCCGATGGTCTTACCCTGAGCCTTAAAGAAAGTGAATGTCATTCCTCCACCGACCAGAATCGTGTCGGCAAAACTGAGAAGATTCCTGATCACTTCTATCTTGTCAGAAACCTTCGCTCCACCCAAAATCGCCACCACTGGATGCCGTGGGTGAAGGAGGACTCGGGACAGATATTCCAGCTCCTTTTTCATCAGCAGACCAGCCGCTCCTCTTCCCAGAATCTGAGGAATCCCGACAACGGAGGCATGGGCACGGTGCGCAGTTCCAAAAGCATCGTTGACATACTCCTCGGCCCAGCCTCCCAGCTGACGAGAAAAGTCAGGGTCGTTTTGGGTTTCCCCTTTGTGAAATCGCAGGTTCTCCAACAGCAGTATCCGGCCCGGCTGGAGGGTCTTCACCCTCTCCTTGACCTCGCTCCCGATGCAGTCCTCAACGAATGCCACCTCTTGATTCAAGAGTGTGGAGAGTGTGTCGGCCACAGGCCTCAGGGAAAATTCCTGGCGACGCTCTCCTTCAGGTCTTCCCAGATGGGACGCCAGTACGATGCAGGCCTTCCTTTCGACGGCCAGCTCGATGGTAGGCAGCACCGCTCTGATGCGAGTGTCGTCGATGACCCTGCCCTGTTTTAAGGGAACATTAAAGTCCACCCGGACAAAGAGATGCTTCTCCTCAAGATCAAGGTCCCCAATGGAGAGTCTGGCAAGGGTTTCCGCCATGAGCTGAAGGTTTCAGGTTTCAGGAGCGTGTTGCTCAAATGCTTCTATGGCCCATTCGCCGCACTGAGGCGGCTCCCACATTCCGGTCCTTGCGGGTTGGAGAATTCTGAATTCTTCTTCTAAAGCTTTTTCCCGATGAATTCGGCTAACTCCACGACACGACACGAATATCCCCACTCGTTATCGTACCAGGCCAGGATCTTGACCATGTTGTTGCCCAAGGTCTTGATGAAGGGCCCATCCACAATGGCCGAATGGGGGTCTTTGGTGAAGTCGGAGGAAACGAGTGGCTCATCGCTGTATGCCAATATCCCCTTCAATTGAGTTTCGGCAGCTTCGCGAAAGGCATCTTTGACTTCATCGTCCGAGACATCCTTCTCCAGGACAGCCGTCAAATCGATCAGGGATACCTTCGGTGTGGGGACCCGGATGGAAATTCCATCCAGCTTTCCTTCTAATTCAGGAAGCACCTGGGTCACTGCCAGTGCGGCTCCTGTGGTGGTGGGAATCATGGAGAGTGCGGCTGCGCGAGCCCTTCTCAGATCTTTGTGGGGGAGATCCAGAATTCGCTGATCATTGGTGTAGCTGTGAATGGTCGTCATGAGACCCTTGCAGATTCCAAAGCGCTCATGCAGAACCTTCGCAACAGGTGCCAGGCAGTTGGTGGTACAGCTGGCATTGGAAATAATAGAGTGTGCGTCTGGATCGTACTTCTCCTCATTGACCCCCAGGCAAATCATCAGGTCCTGGTCCTTGCCAGGCGCACTAAGAATGACCTTTTTCACGGAATCGCGCAGGTGTTTGGCGGCGTCCTGGCGCTTTCCAAACAGTCCCGTGGCCTCAATGACAATCTCCGCTCCAACTTCACCCCAGGCAATCTGCCCGGGATCCCTCTCAGCAGAGACTTTTATCTTTCTCCCGTCTACGGAGAGAGAGTTTTCATCGTGAGTCACATCGGCTGGCAACCGCCCATAGATGGAATCATATTTCAGCAGGTGGGCCAGAGTTCCTGGATCCGTGATGTCATTGATAGCCACAATCTCCAGTTGGGAATGGGCTTCCATTGCGGCCCGCAGGACATTGCGCCCGATCCGTCCAAAACCATTGATTGCTACCTTTGTGACCATATCCTCTTCCTTTCCTCGAGGGCCTTCTCAACTTCGATTTCGAGAGACCTTTATATCAACAGGGCCAGGCGGAGACAAGACATGAGTCAATCGCCTTGCCGGTAAGGATCACTGCCGTCTGATTGGGTCTGAAAACGCCGGTGTCCCCACAGCCAGCAGTGGGGGTATTCGCGGATGACCTCTTCGATTTGCCTATTCACCAGGGTCATGGTCTCCCTGATATCCTTCTGGGAATCACCGCTGCTCACCACCTCTATGGGGGGATAAAAACGGATGATGTAGTGGCCACGGCGATGGCCTGGGAAAATAAACCCCACTACAATCGGAATCGAGGTCTTCAGAGAGAGAGCAGCCACGCTGGAATTGGTCGAGGCTGGATGACCGAAGAGGGGAACGTAAACGCCTTCCTTCTCCTGGCTGTTCTGATCCAGAAGAAACCCCACATCGCCACCTTCCCTGAGAACCTTGAGGATTTGTCGCACAGAGCCCTGTTTGGCGATGACCTGATTGCCGGACAGCGTGCGCAAACGCGTGACCCAGCGATCCAGAAAAGGATTATCCAAGGGGCGCACCACAAAACTCAAGGGATGACCATAAAGCGCATGAGCGACCGGCAATAGCTCCCATGCGCTGATATGAGCGGTGAGAAAAAGAACGGCCTGATGGTTCCGTCGGGCTTTGAGATAATTTTCGAGTCCACGTTCCTTCTCATACCAAACCCGTCTCATCACTTTCTCAGGCGTTAGACGATGCAGGCGGCTCAGCTCGACCACATGGTTTCCCAACTGTTGAAAGCTTTGCCGAAGAATTCGCTTTTTCCAGTACTCATCTCTGTCAGGAAAAGCAATGCTCAGATTGATCATCCCAATCCGGCGATGTCTCGCATCCAGAAGAAACACTAAAACCGCCAGTCCTTCACACACAGGATAGGCCAGAAAGCGCGGTAGCACTCCTATGAGCGCGAAAAACACCCGAACCAGCGCATAGATCAAGCTATCGAGTGTTCTGGTCAGGGGCATTTTGACCCTTAAGGCGAGTTCTCCGAGGAGATTTTCTCCAGCAACTTTCGCCACGACTCCTGCTCACGTTGGGGATGGACCAGCGAGGAAAGTCGAGCACAATGCGCTTGAAGATCTTGGTAAAACGCTTCGTCCACCTCAGCCTTTCGGAGTTGCCGTGCCAGAGCCCGTGTGTCTCCCAGGGGAAAGTAGCCTGGGTACTTCTCACCCAGCGTACCCATGAGGCCGGGAATCTGCGAAGCCACTACCGGCACCGAAGAAATCAAGGCTTCTGAGAGAACATTTGAACTCCCTTCCATTCGGGAGGTCAGGGCCACCAGATGGCTGCCGGCCACCAGGCGGCGGGTTTTTCCATAGGAAAGAGCCCCCATCCAACGATAACGCGGGTTCCTTCGATTTTCTTCCAGTGCTCTGTTCTTCATCCCAGGACTGAGCGCCTCTCCCACCTGCAAGATCTTTATCCGGGAAGAGGGGGGGAGGCGGCGACTGGCCAGAGCAGCCCGAAAAGGATCCTTTTCCGGCCTCAAATTTCCCACCACACAGACTCGAAAAGATCTCTTGGGAGGGGAGGGATTTCCCTGAACCGGTTCAGCAGATTGGTAGATGACGAAAGTTTTCTTGCGGACAGAGGCGGAGAGCTCCTTCAGCGCCTGCTTCTGCAAAGCAACCACATACGTCGCCAGCTGGAACGATTCTCGGACCTCAGGTCTGTGGTGGAGGTCACGATAAAGATCCGTGCCCGTGAGAACTACAACCAGAGGCTTGGTGGGATGCTTTTCGTGAAATCGGCGAATCGAGTCAAAACTCTTGACAGCGTGCAACGCAATCAGGAGATCACAGAAGTCCCCATCAAAATGGCGTCCCACGGTAGCCCGATGACCGAGTTGCCTGAGAATTCGAGCCCATCGGCGAGCCGTCACCCGGTTTCCGTCCAATATGGCTTTCGGTGTCGGTGTGACCAGTTTGATTTTCATGTTCTCGCA
>JAPUKI010000240.1 GCA_027295745.1 Acidobacteriota bacterium | reverse complement strand
CGGGATTTTCAGCGCAAGGCTCAATTCTTCCTTGACTTCGTCGAAGCGGAAAATTCGATGGGGTTTCATGCTCCCCAAGAAGCAGTGCGCATTTTGGGGGAATCGATTAACTACAGCCGGCAGGGGCAGGTAGTCCTTCGGGATGAGAAAAACTCTTAATCCTCCCACCCCTACTGCGTGTTTTGTGGAACCTATATGGAACCAATTCTTAGAAAACTTCTGCAGGGCTAACAATGTTCGTCTGTAAACCATTGAAAAGATTGGTGGAGCTGAGGGGACTCGAACCCCTGACCCCCTGAATGCCATTCAGGTACTCTTCCAACTGAGCTACAGCCCCACGGTGTTCATTTTACAATCAGTTACACAGATTCGCTAGTCCCTGAATTCTCTACTGTGTCAGTTTTTATGCCACTTTGGTAGGCAGAATCAAGAGTTTTGATGGCTTTCAGACGAGAGTCAGGAGCAAGGTGGGCATACCTCATGGTCACATCTTTCCTTGGTGATAAGGACCAAGCGTTTGAACAATTGGAGAGGAATTTCGAGGAGCGTAGCGGCTTATTGATCTATCTCAATGTCCTGCCTCAGAATGACCACCGTCTGCAAACCCAGCGTCTACTCATAACCCGCGAACGACTTTCGAATCTTTTCGAAAGTTCTCAGCCAGCTCTTTTCTTCTTCCAATAATCCCGACATTCTTGAACTGGCATCGTTTGAACATGCAATCTGTGAAGGTCACCACTCCCACGAACTCGTTTTGCTTAGCTTCGATGAGAACGCGGTCTGGATCCCCTAAGAAGGAGGAGTCGGTTAAAACATTTCCCTTCCCAAAATGGATTACAGCGGGTCCCACAAACTTACGATTTTCATAGACTTGATCTTTTATTAGTGGAGTTTCTTCAGCCAGTCGGGTCAAATAAATCCTTCCAGGTCTTCGAGAGCTTGCCAGTAGAATCATTCCCACACCGATTAAGGACATGGTTAGGGTCCCCCACCCCGTATCCAGAAACTCAACCCCGGCGGACATCCATCCTTGAGTCGAGAGATCGCCTCGGTTGAACAGTTGGGCAAGGAAATCGATGTCGTCCAAAAATTCGATTAATTTATAGATCGGCTTGGCCAGGAAGACACACCAGCCGATCAGGGCAATAGGTCTGTGGAACTGTCGAGTCATATGCCCCGCCATTCTTCCATTAGAACAAACAATTTGGCTTCTCTGCCAAAAGGGAACGAATTGCCGCTCGAAATCAGGCGTAGGAATCTTTAGGGAACTTTTCATACTCCTTCTGTTCAGGAGTATCAGCGTAAACCCATCAGGATTGTGCCAGAAAAGGCAAAAAACGGGAGGGTTACCAATCTGCAAAAGACAATAATGACTGCGGCGGCAGTGTGGCTGGAATTTGTCTGTGTCGGAATTTCAGCTCCAGGATGGAACGAGGCATTGAATCATAAACCGGCAATCGAGTCCACGAGTGGTTGGTTAATATGGATCTTATTTTCTTCGTAAAGTGTGCTAATTACGTTTTGCACCCAGGCCGAAAAAAACCTGTTCTTCTTCTCATCGGTGATCTGCAGGAGTAGCTCATCCTTATCCTGTTCAAATTTCTCTTCGTCGACAGTACTCTTTTCTGCCACTTGAAAGACGACATACTTACCGCCAACAGAGAGCGCCGGGCTCAGCTCGTCTTCATTCATGCGGAAAGCCCGGCTGAGGATCTCCGTTGCGTATCCCAGCTCATCGTCGATCGAGGCATCTCTGGTGAAAAAGTCAGTTGTCGTAACCTGCAGATGCTCCCGGGCGGCCACCTTCTCAAAGCTGGGCTCTTCCTTGAGCGCCTGGGCAAAAGCAAAGGCTCTCTCCCGCGCTATGTCCTCTCCACGGCTCAACTTGAGATCTCTGGTCACCTGATCCTGGACTGCTTCGAATTCGGATAGCGCAGACGGTTGGATCTCCATGAGTTGGGCAACAAGGTCTGTCCCTCCCTGGTCATAGGGTCCTAGTGTTTGCCCCTGGCTCAGTGTGAAAACCTGTTGATTGAAATCATTGCGAACCCGCAAATCAGGCAGCACATCTCCCAGGCTGAAAAAAGGAGATTCTTGAATTTCCAGGTTGTATCGCTCAGCAGCCGTCTCCAAGTTTGAGCCTGTGCTGACCTCGTGGGCAACTTTGGCCGCCAGATTTTTAGCTAACTTCTCACCTTCTTCCTGCCGCAAGGCAGATTCGGCCAATGCTCGAGAATCCACTAAGTGAACCTCGGTGACCTTGATAATGTGAAGACCGTAATTGGTTGCCACCAGATCACTGATCTCACCGGGTTCCAGTGAAAAGGCCGCATTCTCGAATTCGGGAACCATGGCCCCACGTCCGAAGAAGCCGACATCTCCACCATTGGCTGCCGTAGCTGGGTCTTCCGAGTGCTCCTTGGCCAATTCTCCGAAATCCGCACCGGCCCGAAGTTTTTCGAGAATCTCTTCACCTCTCTGCCGGGCATCTGAGCTGGGAAGAGTCAGGAGGATGTGACTGGCACGAACTTCCTGTTTTTCAGCAATTGAGGCCATGCGGATTTGGATCTGCTCTTCCGTAAGTTCCACCTCGTCAAGTTGAACAGAAAAAATGACGTATTTGACCTTCCGCTGTTCAGGAGTCCTGTAGTTCTCCTTCTGTTCTTCGAAATAAGCCCTCAGATCCTCCAATTCGAGTGTCTCCGGAGCCACTGTCTCCGGGTCAATCGCAGCATAGCGGATTTTGATTTCCTCAGTGCTTTCTAAAAACTCTTGTCGCACTTCTTCGGGCGTAGCCCGGATCCCGTCCGTGATCACTCTCGCCAGCTTGTTACCAACGATTTCTCGCCTCATATCATCTTCGAAGTCCGCTGGTGTAATGTTATTGGCTTGTAAGAACTGAAGGTAGCGCTCGGTACCGATGAACTGACCGTTTTGTTGAAAGAGTGGGAGATTGGTGATGTACTCACGAATTTCCTCTCGGGTGGCTTCGATTCCCATGGCCTGAGCACCATAGTGGATCGCGTAGGCGCTAATGAGCGGGTCCAGTGCTTGTTGTCCCAGGTTGAGTTGTCTGATTGCCTCAGGATCTCCTTGAAGCAACGGCAAAATTTGTCCATAGCTCTCGCTAACTTGGTTGTAACGTCTTCGGAATTGGGTCAAGCTGATGGGGTTTCCAGCGACTACTGCTACATCACGGTTGCCGGGACCAACCCCCACCCCTCCCGGAGTTTGAACGAAGAGAAAGAGCATACTCCCACCAAGACCGAGGATCACTATCCAGAGGATCCACTTTAAGCCCGCCTTTTTTTTTCGAAACAGATCCAGCATGAGTCTTTTCCTCTTCGGAGAAGCAACCAATATAGCACAGTATGGGGTGCTGCGACCGGTCCTGCTTAGTGCTCCCTTCCATAAATACGGTGATGTTTTGCGGAGGGGGCTTGTGAGGCGAGGTCGAGGAGCGAGAAGGAGGCGACGTCCCCTATCGACTCGTCGGAGCGCCTTGAATCTGGGGGCGCAGTGCCGCAATAAACATCACCGTATTTATGGAAGTGAGTACTTTGACTGGTTGTCGGGTGCACCGGCGGCGTGGGTTGGTGACGATGATCACTTGCGAGCCTTCCCAACCCGTATACACTTCATCTGAGAAGGTTCGGGACAGTACTACGGCAGTGCTTTTGTCGTGAGGGAGTCGAGAAGAGAGCAGAAAGCGCTTTAACTTCTCGCGGTCAACAGGCTGTACTCACTTTAGATCTTGCTCGAAACATAAGGAGAGAGGATAATAACGTCTTGGGTTTTCAAGGCCCGACGGGAAAGGGAAGAGTTTCTCCCTCGAGAGTCTGTAGCGGCTTGAGAAGTGATGGGGTCTCAAATCGCCAAAGTAAAGAAACTCCTGTCATGAAACTGTGCCATACTGAAAAGCCATAATGTTTAACCTCCGCTCAGTCTTCCGTTATTTTTCAGATGATCTCGCTATCGATCTGGGTACCGCCAATACCCTGGTTTTTGCCCGAGGGCAAGGAATCGTTGTGAACGAACCTTCCATTGTCGCGATCAATAAGGTGACCAACAAGATCGAGGCGATCGGGCATGAGGCCAAGGAAATGCTGGGTCGAACACCGGGCAATATTGTTGCGATCAAGCCCATGAAAGATGGAGTGATAGCGGATTTCGATATCACCGAAGAGATGCTGAAATACTTCATCAAGAGAGCTCATCATCGGAATCATTTACTGAGCCCCAGAATCGTCATTTGTATTCCTTCCGAGATCACTCAGGTGGAGAAGAGAGCGGTCAGAGAGTCGGCTCTCAGGGCCAAGGCCAGCGAGGTCTATCTGCTGGAAGAGGCAATGGCTGCAGCCATAGGCGCTGGACTTCCCATTACGGAACCGGGGGGGAACTTGATTGTGGACATCGGAGGAGGAACCACTGATATCGCTGTCATCAGTCTGTCCGGCCCGGTTTACAGTCGTTCAGTCCGGGTTGCGGGAAATGAGATGGATGAGTCAATCATCCAGTACATCAAAAGAAAACACAATTTGCTGATAGGGGAACGCACGGCTGAGCAGGTGAAAATCCAGATTGGCTCGGCTGCACCACTGGAAGAAAAGCTCACCATGGAGATCAAGGGGCGTGATCTGATCGAAGGGATCCCCAAGACCATTGTCATCACAGATGAAGAAGTGCGCGAGGCCTTGTCAGATACCATGGACATTATCATGAATGCTGTGCGGGTGGCCTTGGAACGGACGCCTCCCGAACTCTCCGCCGACATTGTGGATAAGGGTGTGGTCGTGACCGGCGGCGGAGCTCTTCTCAAGAACCTGGATGTGAGAATGAAGGCTGAAACAGGACTTCCCATCTTTCTAGCGGAAGATCCTCTATCCTCAGCAGTCCTGGGAACGGGCAAGATGTTGGATGATATCCCTCTTCTAAAAAGAATCAGTATGCAATGATTGAACTGCTGCAGCGCAAGTCTTTGGTTCCATTAGCGGTGCTGCTGTTGGCCAATATTCTGCTTCTCTCTGTGCAAGTGCGAAATGAGGAAGGGCGCCTGTTGCTCCGATCCTGGAGTCTTGTGCTTTTCACTCCCATCGCTTCCAGCCTTCACTTCCTGGTGGACGGAGTCACACATGGATTAAACCGATATGTTCTCTTGTACGGGGCACAGGAGGAAAATCTCCAACTTCGCGCAGAGAACGCTCACTTGGGGGTCGAGTTGGCCCAGCTGCGAGGAATCCAGTCCTTACTGTCAATCCGAGAAGATGGTCCTATGTTCCAGGACCAGTTCCTCTTTGATACGGTTTTAGCGCAAGTCATCTGGAAAAGCCCTCCCTTTTATGCCCATCGGCTGGTCATCAATGCTGGGACTCGACAGGGTATACAGAAAAATGACGCTGTGATTACCCCCCAGGGAATCGTCGGCAGAGTCTGGGCCACGACTCCCTTTACTGCTGAAGTGGAGTTGATCACCAACGACGGTGCTGCGGCCGGTGCCATGCTGGAGGATTCGCGTTTGCAAGGGGTGGTTCAGGGTGACGGGTCAGTCATTCTGCACTGGAATTTTATTCCGAACTACGAGTCGGTGGAGGTGGGAGACATTGTCTACACCTCCGGCACCGATCGAATGTACCCCAAGGGGTTTCCCATCGGCCAGGTAGTGGCTTCCCAGAAGAAAGGAACTGTCTATCGGGATATCCAGGTTGAGCCCTTCGTTGATTATCTCCGGCTCGAAGAGATAATGGTGGTGGTATCGAAGGGAGGGGGGATTGAATGAAACCATCCGCAACAGTGAAGTGGTGCTTCTTTTGGCTGCCACGGCAGTGGCGGAGATTGCCTTTGCTAACTACTTCCCAGCTGCTCTCTACCTGGACTTATCGCTGGTTCTTGCACTCTATATCGGCTGGAATTCTTCACCTGCAAAGGGGGCAGTACGCGGATTCACATTTGGGCTGCTGAAAGATGCGATCTCCGGAATCTATTTGGGGTTGAACGGCCTGAGCAAAACCCTTATGGGTTTTGGAGGGTCTTACCTGAGCAAGTGGTTGGTGTTGGAAGGCTTTCCTGCTCGGTGTGTTCTGATTGGGCTTCTTTCCGTACTGGACGATGGAATCGTGGTGGGGATGGGAGCTCTGCTGGGACAGACCATCCAGCGAGAAATGTGGCTGAGAACCTTGATTCAGGCCCCCGTCACCGGAGTCGCAGGCGGCCTAGTTTTCCATGTCTATGATCGGTTCAAGTTTCCCCAAAAGGACTTTCGGCGATTGTAGGGTGTACTAATGCCTATTTTTCAAGATAACCGCGAGCTTCTCCAGCGCCTGAATTGGCTTCGAATCTTTTTTGTGGTGATTTTCACCTGTCTCTTTATCCAGTTGTGGTTCCTGTCGGTGCTCCAGTTTGAGCACTATGAAAACTTAGCCGAACAAAACCGTATTCGGACTCTACCCCTGATTGCCCCACGAGGTCTCATCTATGATCGAGAGAATAGAGTTTTGGTTGACAACGTCTATGGCTTCAACCTTTTGCTCTTCCTGGATGAACTCCGCGATCTGGACGGCACAATCCAGGTTCTCGTCGAGGGGCTGGATCTCACAGAGGAGGCTCTCCGGGAGCGGCTGCGGGAGGCCGGGAGTTATGGCATTTACCAACCGTTGGTGTTGAAGGAAAACCTTTCGATGGCGGAAACTGCCTACCTGCTTGCCCGCCAATCAGACCATCCAGAACTGGAGATCTTGAAGCAACCTCGCCGGATTTATCGATACGGAAGCCTGGCTGCTCACGTTGCTGGATACGTGGGTGAAATCTCGCGGCGTCAACTCCAGGAGCCTGAATTTACAGAATATAGGGCGGGGGATGTTGTCGGTCAGTTTGGGGTGGAGCGGACCTATAACCGAAGGCTGACAGGTCGTGACGGGCTCCGTCGTGTGCTGGTGGACAGTCGTGGAAAGATTCTCCAGGATCTGGAACAGAGAGATCCGATCCGAGGAACGGATCTGACGCTGACCATTGATCTGGATATGCAGGCCATGGCAGAGAGCCAACTGGGGGACCATGCGGGTGCAATTGTTGCCTTCCATGCGCGCACTGGCGAAATCCTGGTGATGGCAAGCCGACCCGACTTTGATCCCAACCAGTTTGCCACCCGTATTACTAAGGTAGAGTGGGAGAAACTACTGGAGAATCCTGATCACCCACTTCAGAACCGGACGATCCAAAACAGTTTTTCCCCGGGATCGACTTTCAAGATGATTTTGGCAGTGGCTGGACTCGAGCGTGGGATTATCGATGCCGAGACTTCAGTTTATTGTGATGGTGGCATAGATCTCTACGGTCACCGGTTTCATTGCTGGAAGGAAGGGGGGCACGGACGCGTGAATTTGCGGGAAGCGATTCAGCATTCGTGCAACACCTTCTTCTATATTCTGGGACAGAAACTGGGCATCCAGGAGATTGCCAGCTTCAGTCGCCAATTGGGGCTGGGCTCCCCCCTGGGAATTGATCTTCTGGGAGAGACATCCGGATTGGTTCCTTCAGAGGAGTGGAAAAGGCAGGTCACAGGAGAACCCTGGTATGCCGGTGAGACCATATCCTTAGCTATCGGTCAGGGTCCGATACTGGTGACGCCGGTTCAAATGGCTCGCGCCGTAGGTATCATCGCAACGGGAAAAAGTCCCAGACTCCATCTGTTGAAAGGGGAATCTCAGACAAGTTTGGCACCGGATCAGGTCTTCCAACCCCCCCTCTTTGCTCCCGAAAGCCTGGAAGCGATTCGGGATGCCATGTGGAGTGTGGTCAATGAGGGAGGTACGGGTGCGGGCGCCCGCCTGGCTAATTTCCAGATCAGTGGAAAGACAGGAACTGCCCAAACGATCAGCCTTTCAACGCGTGAAAGTTTGTCGGAGAGTGAAGCTGAGAGATTTGAGTCCAATGCCTGGTTTGTCGGCTTTGCTCCCCGAGACAACCCCGAAATCGTCGTCGCGGTCATTGTGCAAAGAGGGGGTTCAGGAGGAAGCGGAGCTGCCCCTTTGGCCAGGGAGGTTTTCAGAGTCTACTACGAGAAGTATAAAATCCGTGGGCCTGCCGGAGTGGAAGTCGCTTCACAAGCCCAGCAGAAGGAAAGGTTGTGAAGGTGTCGGAACGAGGGATCCTCACACAATTCGATTACTCCCTGTTTCTGGGAGCCTTGATTCTAGCCTTACTGGGAGCACTGGGGATCTATAATGCGAGTTCCGGAGGTGGGGACTATAGCATCTTCCTCAGGCACCTTTTGTGGATCGCATTAGGAGTGGGTGTCTGTCTTTTTGTTATGTCCATCGATTATCACTTTCTGGCCGATCACGCCCTCCTTCTGTACGCTCTCTCGGCCTTCACCCTGGTTGGGATTCTCTTTTTCGGAACTGAGGTCAACGGGAGTAGGAGTTGGATCACTCTTGGCAGCCTTCGCTTCCAACCGTCGGAGTTAGCCAAACTCACCGTGATCCTCCTCCTGGCGCGCTACCTGGGTGAACTCAATGAGAATCACCTGCGGCGTAAGCATTTTCTAGTACTTGCTTCCATCACCTTTCTGCCCATGATCCTGATCACCTCCCAGGGCGATCTTGGGACTGCTCTCATGTATCTTCCCATTCTCTTTGGAATGATGGTGGTGGCAGGTGTCAAGAGGCGACTTCTGGTCACTGTTCTGATTGTCTCCCTGTGCGTCGCTCCCTTGAGTTGGTTTCTGTTGCAGGATTACCAGAAACAACGCATTCTGGCGACCTTTGATCCGGGACTGGATCCCCAGGGAATCGGTTATCAATCCCGACAGTCTCAGATTGCCATTGGCTCGGGAGGCTTGTTTGGCAAGGGCCTTGGGCAGGGGTTGCAAAGCCAACTCGGATTTGTACCCGAGATCCATACCGATTTTATCTTTGCCATCTTGGCGGAAGAAATCGGCTTTGTCGGTGCCATCATCATATTGATGCTCTATTTGCTGATTCTGATGCGCTTGATTCGCATTGCTGAAACCGCCCGTGATCGCGTCGGCATCCTGCTGATTACGGGGGTTGCCTGCCTCATGTTTTTTCATGTGGGGATCAATGTGGGAATGACCCTTGGACTCGTGCCTCCTATTGGTATTCCCCTCCCCCTGTTGAGTTATGGGGGATCCGCCACAATCACCACCTTTGCTGCCCTGGGCCTGGCTCTGAGCGTCTATCAGCGACGTTTTTTCTGCTAGAAATCCCTTGTAGCGGTCGCACCTTTACTTCAACTGGGCCCAATCGCTATAATAGTCATTGGAGCGATCAGTACACCTAGTACTTAATAGAAGCTTTACGAAAGGCTGTTTTTTAAGCTGTTTTTTAAATAAAAGTTTTATTTTCACTGATTTGGAGAAGCTTTTGGGACGGCAGGCCGCCGCAAAAAGACTGGTCTGCCTCGCTCACAAATGATCGATTACACTGGTGGAACCGTCTCTGCCCTGAATGCGTTGTGCACTGTCGCTTGACAGTACGACTACAGTGGCCTCGGGGCACCCGCTTGCGGGTCGCGCGCCTTGTCAGATCGCTGTTTCTGCCCGTGTGTATGGAAGAGAGTTTTCGTGTCGACTAGTTTTCGATGTCTTTTACCCGCCCTTTCGATCTGCCAGCGGAAATGAGATGATCTAGCCCCTTGGAGGCCCATCTGCCGCTTGCCGAAAAGGACTCTTCCTCCCTCCCCCAGCTTCTCCAGGTTGAACAGAGAGGCGAATGCGCCAAACCTGGAAAGGACCATGTCAAAAGAATTATTGATTTCATCGACGAGTGTGGAGACCAAGCTTGCCATCCTGGAAGAAGACCAGGTCACTGAAATTTTCATTGAACGAGCTAAGAATAAGCGAATCCTGGGGAATATCTATAAAGGAAAGGTGACCCGGGTCCTGCCGGGGATGCAAGCAGCCTTTGTTGATATTGGCCTGGGGCGGGACACCTTCCTCTATGTCTCGGATTTTTCCGAGGACTACGAGGAATTTGAGGAGCTTTTCGAAGACGCAAAGGGAGAATTCACGGGACCACGCCAAGACGGTTCCCATAAAACGTCAGTTGACTCCGACCTGCGTTCACCCCAACGCCCTGTTCCAGAGCCGGTAGCAGAAGTTGGACAGATCCTGCCAGATCATCTGGAGCTCCCGCTGAGTTCCATTTCTCAGCAGGCAGCCCAGAGCAGTGGAGTTGACTGGCCGGCTCACAATGAGGAACAGGATCCTCACATCATGCCCCCCTACCTGCAGCCCCTGGTAGAGCATCAGACCCAGGGTCTTTCTGAAGAGACACTGTCCCCTCAAACAGCTCCCCCTCAAACAGCTCCCCCTCAAACAGCTCTCGTGGAAGAGAAGGTCGATCTGTCTCAGGTCGAGTCGTCGCGCAACTCCCCCAAAACCAGACGGAAAAACTCCCATCACCGCAACGGGCAAGTGTTGATCGGTGACCTCCTGCATAAAGGACAGGAGATATTGGTCCAGGTGTCTAAAGAGCCCATCGGCAAAAAAGGGGCTCGTATTACCTCACATAGCGTCTTGCCCGGACGTTACCTGGTTTTTATGCCGACCGTTGAGCACGTTGGGGTGTCCAGAAGAATTGTGCGTGACACAGAGCGTAAACGCCTCAGAGACATGATCACCAAGCTGCGCGGCGATTCCGGAAAAGGGTTTATTGTGCGAACGGTGGGCGAAAATCATGCTGAAGCAGACTTTCGCAAAGACCTGCTCTATCTCACCAGGCTGTGGGAGGATATCCGTCGGAAGGCGGAGACAAGCTCGGCTCCAGCCCTGGTCTATGCGGAACCCAGCTTGAGTCAACGGGTGGTGCGGGACCACTTCTCGGAAGAGTACCGGGCCATTCGTGTGGACGACGAGGAGGAGTACACAAGGATTGTCGATTTTGTCAATCAATTCAACCCCGAACTGGTCCAGCGAGTCCGCCTCTATAAGAAGAAGAAACCCCTCTTTGATGCATACCAGGTGACAACTGAGATTGAGAAGGCCTTGCGCCAAAAAGTCTGGCTCAGGAACGGCCGCTACATCGTCATCAACCAGACCGAGGCTCTGGTGGCCATTGATGTCAATACCGGTAGGTTCGTGGGAAACACCAGTTCGCTGGAAGATACCATCACCAAAACCAATCTGGATGCAGCAAAAGAGATCGTTCGTCAGATTCGTCTTCGTGATCTGGGGGGGATCATTGTCATCGATTTTATTGACATGGACGAGAAGAAGAATCGCCAGAAAGTCATGAGCGCGCTCCAGGCGGAGTTGGAGAAGGACAAATCACCTTCAAGAGTACTCGAATTCAACGAGTTTGGATTGGTGGCAATCACCCGTAAACGAGTCAAACAGTCGTTGGAGAGACTGCTCTGTCAGCCCTGCACGACCTGCCAGGGAACCGGTATGACAAGATCAGTGCGGACTGTTTGCTACTCCATTCTCCAGCAAGTTCAAAAGATGATTCCCGGTTTGGAGGACAGCCAGGAACTCATGATTCGCTGCCATCCGGATGTCGGTAAGGCACTCCGGGGCGGCGAGAAAAGGGTGATGAGGGAGATGGAAGAGATGACCGGCAAAGCCGTCTCTGTTCAACCCGACCCCCTGATGCACATCGAACATTACGATGTCATCGAAATTTAAAACAAGAGAGACTTTTCCTTCACCAGTGGGAAACTATTTTCAGAAACTGCTGGACCTGATGGATACTCTCCGGGGACCGGAGGGTTGCCCCTGGGATAAGGAGCAGACCCGAGAGACACTGAAGCCCCTGTTGGTGGAAGAAGCTTTCGAAGTCCTCGAGGCTCTGGATGGATCGGACTCCGCTGAGTTATGTGAGGAATTGGGAGATCTGCTTTTCCAAGTGATTTTTCACAGCCGCATTGCCCAGGAAAAGGGAGAGTTTGATATCCACGACGTGTGTCGCAGAACCTACGAAAAGATGGTTCATCGCCACCCTCACGTTTTTGGGGATGAGTCTTTCCGGGATTCTCGCGAACTTTTGAGACAATGGGAGGATATCAAGACCGCTGAAAGGAAATCTGCCGGGCTTCCGACTACTCGAGAATCCATACTGGCTGGAATCCCAGAAAGGATTCCAGCTCTGTACGCTACTTATCAGATGTCCTCCAAGGCGGCTCGGGTGGGATTCGATTGGAACAGTATCGAGGAAATCCGCGATAAATTCCTGGAAGAGTTTCAAGAGCTTCAGGATGCGCTCCAGGGGGGAGAGGAGAAAGACATCCGGGAAGAGGTGGGTGACCTGCTTTTCGCCGCTCTCAACATTGCTCGTTATCTTCAAGTTGATCCTGAAACGGCGCTCACCCGGGCCAATCGCAAATTCTCAGCACGCTTTAAAACAATGGAAAAACATTTTG
Organism: Acidobacteriota bacterium; assembly: GCA_027295745.1. Lineage (GTDB taxonomy): Bacteria > Acidobacteriota > UBA6911 > RPQK01 > JADFOI01 > JADFOI01. Next base: position 5,221 of record JAPUKI010000240.1, on the reverse strand, counting down.
CCTCACAGGGGAGAGCTCTCAAAGAGATTTCTGTGGAAGAAATGGAAGCCTTTTGGCAAAATCACAAACGCATAGAGGAAGAACATGGATGAAGAAAAAGAGGAACAGGAACAGAGCGGATTCAAGGTGACCGATCGTCGCCAGTTTACTTCGGAAGGGGAGGTCCGCCAGGAAGAACCACAGCAGCCGGCTCCAGCCCAACCGCCCCCTCCCCAAGAGCAACAGCCCCCGAAAGCCAGTCAGGAAGAGGAAGCCTCGCAAATCCCCCCACAAGACTCGTCGCAGGTAGTGGATTTCGCCTCTTTTCTTCTCTCCCTGGCCACCACCGGGATGGTCCACCTGGGGGAGATTCCCGAACCCAACACCGGGCAGAAATCGGAAGACTTGGAAGGGGCGCGTCAGATGATTGACATCTTGAGCCTTCTGCAGGAAAAGACAGAGGGAAACCTGTCAGGTGAGGAAGCCAAGTTGCTGGAGAGCTTACTGTATGAATTGCGCATGAAGTTCCTGAGTAAATCCAAAGCCGTAGAGCTCTGATGCGGGTCATTTTCTTAGGGACTGGAACTTCACGTGGCATTCCGACCGTAGGGTGTGACTGTAGAGTCTGCACATCCTCCAATCCCAAAAACAAGCGGCTGCGCTCTTCGATTTTGATCGAAAGTGAGGTCAACGTTGTTATTGATACATCTGTGGACTTTCGCGCCCAGATGCTGCGACACAATGTGAAGCATGTGGATGCCGTCCTCTACACTCATTCCCACGCCGATCATATCCTGGGCCTGGATGATGTTTACCCCTTCAATCTGTGGTCGAATACAACCACCCGACTCTATGCCAGCTCTGCCACACTGAAAGAGCTGAAGATTACCTTTCGGCACCTGTTTAAGGGAGAGTTTCGCTCTGGTGTCCCCTGTGTGGAATTGACTCCCATTGAGGGTCATTTTCGGATCGGGGATCTGGAGTTTGAACCGGTGGAAGTACTGCACGGTGATCTGCCGGTTCTGGGATTTCGGGTGGGCACCTTCGCCTATGTGACGGACGTCAGCTCTATCCCCGAGAAGAGTCTTGAGCAACTGAAGGGGCTCAAATACCTGGTGCTGGACGGCCTTCGCTACGACAGTCATCCCAAACATTTCAGCCTTTCCCAGGCAGCCGAAATGGCGCAGCGCTTGGGTGCCGGGCAAACCTATTTAGTGCATATGAATCACGATGTCGACCATGACGAGGGGAATGCCTTCTTACCCCCATCTGTGAGGTTGGCATACGACGGTCAGATACTGGAGATTGCTTAACCCGTCATGCAAATCATCGATGATCTGACCCAGTTTCCTCGATCTTTGAACTATCCGATAATGACCATCGGTGTCTTCGATGGAGTTCATCGTGGACATCAGGTGATCCTCGATCAGTTGGTGAAGCGAGCAGGAGAGAAAAAAGGGACATCGATTCTGTTGACCTTTTCCCCTCACCCCCAGAAGATCATTTCTCCCCACGACGCGCCTCCTTTGCTTCAAACAGAACTTCAGAAGCAACAGATGCTGGAGGAGTTCGAACTGGACTTGATCGTGTGCCTGCCCTTTACTCGAAAGCTTTCTCTTCACACTCCGGCAGACTTTGCGCGCCAGATATTGCATAATCACGGGATCCGCGAGATTCATGTAGGGAGCAATTTTCGCTTTGGCCACCGGCGCGCTGGGGACATTGAAACTCTCAGGTCCCTGGGAGAGGAGTTCCAGTTCGAGGTCTGCGAGATCGAACCCGTTTACTTCCGTGGCAACCGCATCAGCAGCAGCTCCATTCGAGATCTGCTGAGAAAGGGAAGAGTGGCTCTGGCCAAGCGTTTGCTCAAGCGCCCTTACCAAATCCAGGGGCTTGTGGTTCGCGGGTCAGGGAAGGGAGTGGAGCTGGGGTTTCCAACTGCCAATCTGGAACTGGAAAATGAACTTATTCCTGCCAACGGAGTTTATGCGACCCGGGTTCATCTCGATGGGCAGAGCTACCCTAGTGTGACCAATGTGGGACATCGCCCCACCTTGCATGAGGGGACCAGCGGTGCTCCAGTCGTGGAACCCCATCTGCTGGATTTCGATGAGGATATTTACGGCAGGCAGATGCAGCTGGATTTTTGCTTTCGTCTCAGAGCGGAGAAGAAGTTTGAAGGTATCAGCGAGCTTCAAGAACAGATTGCAAGGGATGTAGCTGCAACCCGAAAGTATCTCCAGCGCATCAAAGAAAGGGGTCTAGGAGGGGACAGTGCCCATAAGCACCGGAGAAGTTGAGAAGATTGCCGACCTGGCCAAATTAAAGTTCGATGCCCAGGAGTTGGAACGATTTGTCGACCAGTTCCAGGAGATACTGGAGTACATTGCCAAGCTGGAGGCGGTGCCTACCGAGGAGGTGGAACCCACCTATCAAGCTCTTGAACAGGAGGATCTGGCCACACCCACCCGAGAGGATGAGGTCAAGCCTTGCTTTCCCGTGGGGACGGCCTTGGCCAATGCGCCGGACTCCAGTGAAGACCATTTTCGCGTCCCTCCGGTGATTGAGTAGTGAGAAGCGAGCTTTGCCAGCTTTCCATCAGAGAACTCCGTGAGCGAATCGAGGGCGGGGATTCATCAGTCACAGAAATCACCCAGAGCTTTTTGGATCGGATCCAGCAGTGCGACAACAAGATCAAGGCGTTTTTGACTCTCGAGCAAGAGTCGGCTCTCGCCCAGGCCGCCAAGCTGGATCGGGAGCTTGCTGAAGGGAAGTCCGGAAACGGACTTCTTATGGGAATCCCCATCGCCATCAAGGATAATATCGTCACCCAGGGCGTAAGAACCACCTGCGCTTCCCGCATATTAGAGGACTATGTCCCTCCCTATGATGCCACCGTGATGGGTAAGCTGACTCAAAATGGAGCTGTTCTGATAGGAAAGACCAATTGTGACGAATTTGGCATGGGTTCGAGTACGGAAAACTCCGCCTTCTTTCCCACCTGCAATCCATGGGATCTGGAACGGGTTCCCGGGGGATCAAGCGGAGGTTCAGCTGCTGCGGTCGCTGCCTGGGAAGTGCCCGGGGCGCTGGGCAGTGATACAGGGGGCTCGATCCGCCAGCCGGCGGCATTCTGCGGGATCGTGGGCCTCAAGCCCACCTATGGCAGGGTGTCGCGCTATGGCCTGGTTGCCTTTGCTTCCTCTCTTGACCAAATTGGTCCGCTGGGTAAGAGTGTCTACGATGTGGCCATCCTGCTTCAGGCAATCGCCGGAGCGGATCCTAAGGATTCCACTTCAGTTGCGCGTCCCGTGGAGAACTACTTGAGCGAGCTCGACCAGGGCAAGGATGTCAAAGGTCTGAAGATAGGAGTCCCCAAGGAATGGTTTGGATCCGCACTGGATCGACAGATTGAACAAAGCATTCAAGCGGCTCTAGAGAAGCTGGAAGGACTGGGGTGTCCAGTGGTCGAGGTCAGTATTCCCCAGACGGAGTACGCCATCAGCACCTACTACATCATCGCTCCCGCTGAGGCCAGTTCGAACCTGGCGCGCTATGATGGGGTGAAGTACGGGCACCGAAGTGCTGGTCAGGAAGACCTTGAGAGTATGTTCAAGTGCACGCGCAGCGAGGGATTCGGTGAAGAGGTCAAGCGACGGATCATGATCGGGACTTACGTTTTGAGCTCCGGTTACTATGACGCTTACTTCTTAAAGGCCGGCAAGGTTCGAACTCTTTTGAGAAACGATTATCTGGAAGCCTTCAAGAAGGTGGATTTCCTGGTGGGACCCACCACTCCCTCACTTCCCTTCATGATGGAAGAGAAGAAGACCGATCCGCTGGAGATGTATCTGACGGACATCTATACGGTGACGGCCAATCTGGCTGGCATCCCGGGTCTGTCCATGCCTTGTGGCTTTAGCCAGGAGGGCCTTCCCATTGGCCTGCAAATCCAGGCTCCTCACTTTCAGGAAGCAAAGCTCCTGCGTCTGGCTCATGCTTTGGAAGAGGCACTGGACGTCCAAAGACCGGCTTTAGCAGTCTAAAGCAAATTCCAAATCCAAAATCCGAAGCAAATTCCAAATCCTAAATCCTAAATTCCAAACAAATCACAAATCACAAGTTCCAAATTCTAAACAATCGGAAGTCAAAATTGTTTGTAATTTGGGATTTGGAATTTAGAATTTGTTTATGATTTATGATTTGGTTTTTGAGATTTAGCTTCTTTTCATCCTCGTTCCTTCTTTTCCCTGAACTCCCTCCAACAACGCATTTTCCTTCAAGCCACTGCAAATCTGGACTGAGCCAACTCCTCCCTCCAAGACCTTGAGTGCGGTCTCGACCTTGGGCACCATACCGTCAGTTAGACCTCCCTGCCTCAACAACTCCTTCGCCTCAGTGGTACTCAATTCAGGGATACAGCTGGAGACATCGTGAATGTCCAGGTAGATTCCCTCCACGTCTGAAACGGAAATCAGTTGGGTCGCCTGCAAGCTTATGGCCAGTTCAGCAGCCAGCGTGTCGGCATTGATGTTGAGAATTTGGCCATTTTGGTCGGCACCCAGGCAACTCACCACGGGCATGAATCCGCTGTCCCAGAATTGCTGCACGACAGCGGTGTCAATACTGTCGATCTCTCCCACCAGCCCAAAATCAATCAGCTCGGCACGCTCATGGCCGGAGGAATCTGTGGTCGTGATCGAGAGAGGCGGCCTTCTGTGGCAGCAGGTGAGCCGGGCATCGAAGGCTGAAATTCCGAGGGCCGACAAACCCAGGGCAACCAGATCCGAAACCAGCTTGCGATTCATGGCAGAGAAGACCATGGTGGCCAGCTCCAGTGTGGCCTTGTCGGTGACACGGCGCCCCTGATGCTGGACGATCGGTACTCCCAGACGGTTGGACAGATCGGTCAGCTGTTTTCCCCCGCCGTGCACAATGATCAAACGGTGTCCGTCTTGGGCCAACTGGGCCAACTGTCGGCACAGGTGGTCTCGCGGCTTGTCCTGATCCAAGACCTTTCCACCCAGCTTGACTACCAGGATCATAGGGTCTTGATGGCCTCCACCAAGAGATCGGCTTCACTTCGGGTCAGAACGAGAGGTGGCATCAGGCGCAGGACCTGGGCATCCATTGAGGTCCCGGCCAGAATGTGCTTTTTCAGGAGGGCCGCCTGCAGTTCCTTGGCCGTCCTCTTTTCACCTAATTTCAAACCCAACAGAAGTCCCCGGCCCCGCACCTCCTC
>JAPUKI010000024.1 GCA_027295745.1 Acidobacteriota bacterium | reverse complement strand
CGTGACTTGCCACTTCCGGCGAGAGCCTCTCCTCACCGTGAAAGGTGAGAAACATCATTCGCATCATATAAAAGGCCGTCATGCCCGCCACCAGGACTCCTACCAACCAAAAGACGGCGTGGCCCTCCGGGTTGCTGAAGGATCGCCACAGGATTTCATCCTTGGAAAAGAAACCTGCCAGGCCGGGGACACCCGCGATAGCCAGAGTGGCGATCCCCATAGTCCACCACGTTCTGGGGAGGTACTTTTTCAAACCTCCCATTTTTCTCATATCCTGCTCGTGATGAAGAGCCGCAATGACGCTTCCCGATCCCAAAAAGAGCAGGGCTTTGAAAAAAGCATGGGTCATGAGGTGAAAGATACCCGCCGCTGCGGCTCCCACACCCAGGGCGGCAAACATATAGCCCAACTGACTCACGGTCGAGTAGGCAAGCACCCTCTTGATGTCCTGCTGGAACATGGCGATGGAGGCTGCAAATAGGGCCGTACCAATCCCCACTACAGCCACAATGAAGAGCACATCAGGCGCGCGACTGTAGATGGCACTGGAACGGGCCACCATGTAGACTCCCGCTGTCACCATGGTCGCTGCGTGAATAAGGGCACTCACCGGGGTGGGTCCCTCCATGGCGTCTGGCAACCACACATAAAGTGGAATCTGGGCACTCTTTCCGGCGGCACCAATGAACAACAGCAAGGCAATCCAGCACAGAGGGCCCCAGAAGGTTTCCGGCGTGGGAAACATTTCCTCCACCCCTTGAAACACCTCGGTGAAGTCCAGGGAGCCGAAATAGGTGAAGATCATGAGCATGCCAATGATGAAGCCAAAATCGCCGATCCGATTGACCACGAAGGCTTTTTTGGCCGCGTCCCCGGCGCTCTTTTTGTGAATGTAGTAGCCAATCAACAGATACGAACAGAGGCCAACCCCTTCCCACCCCACAAACATCAACAAGTAGTTGTTGGCGAGAACCAGGGTCAGCATCATGAACATAAAGAGGTTCATGTAGGCAAAGAAGCGATAAAAACCCTCTTCCTCTTCCGCCATGTAGCCGATGGAATAAACGTGGATCAGAAAGCCCACTCCCGTAACCACAAGAATCATCACCGCCGAGAGCGGATCCAGCTGGAATCCCCAGGAGATATGGAAGTTGGCCAGATCACCGGTGACCGTTTGGAGAGCTGGCCCATGGATCCAGCTGAAGATCTCAATCTCCCAAATACGAGCGTCAGGGTCGAGCTGCAGAAGGGCCCAAAAACAACTCAGCGAAAGAAGCAGAGAAAACAGGATACTTCCACAGGCAACACAGTAAACGAAGGGCTTCGCGGGACGGTTTCCGGTTCTGGCCACCTTCCAGAGACCGAAACCGCCATTAAGGATAAACCCGAGGAGCGGAAATAGAGGAATGAGCCAGATATAGTTGAGCAACAGCTATCCTCTCATCAGGTCGATCTCGTCCACGTTCACCGTTTCTTTGTTGCGGAAAAGAGCAATGATAATACCCAGACCAACAGCCGCCTCTGCTGCCGCCACAGTGATGACAAAAATAGCGAAAACCTGGCCCGAGGGGTCCTGAAGCTGGTCGGAAAAAGCAACCAGGTTCAGGTTGACAGAGTTGAGCATCAGTTCAATCGACATCAAAATGATGATGACATTTCGGCGGGTGAGAACTCCCACCACTCCAATCGAAAAAACGATGGTACTGAGAACCAGATAGTGTGTTATATCCACCATATCAAAGCTGCTTCTGCGTCAAAACGACCGCCGCGATCATAGCCACCAACAACAATACGGAAGCTATTTCAAAGGGCAGAAGATAGGTGCTGTAAAGCAGGCCGCCCACCGTCTCCGTATTGAGAGTCTGAGACTCTATAATCAAATCCTGACTGATGGTGTCGATACGAAAGACATCGGCGCCCTGCACCACAAAATAAACCAGTTCGAAGGAAAGCACGATGCCCAGGACCAGGGCCGTTTTCCACTGACGATTTGCCCTCCTTTGAGTCTCCACCTCCCGAACACTGACCAGCATAATGACAAAAAGAAACAACACCATGATTCCACCCACATACACCAGAATCTGAACCGCTCCAACGAACTCGGCTTCAAGGAGAAAGAAAAGTCCAGCCATACCCAACAGCGCAGAGATCAGATAAACGGCACTGCGCACCGGATTGGCCGCCGTCACAGTCAGGATAGCGAAAACCACCAGCATGGTGGCCAGTATGTAGAAAAGAGTAGCTTCCATGGCAAAAGGGGAGATTAGGAGATATAAGGGACGGGCCTTCAAGGGCCTGTCCCAAATCTCCTAATCTCCATTCATTTGTGGTAATCCTTTCCGAAATCGATCCGATCCCATCCCTTTTCCAGCCGCTTTCGATCCCAGACCATGGATCTTCGGTCATAGGCCGCAAGTTCAAAATCCTGGGTCAATTCGATGGCGTTGGTCGGACACACTTCCTGACACAGCCCACAAAAAAGGCAACGCGATGTATCAAATGTGTAATGGGTGAGGACTTTTTTCCGGCTTTCAGGATCGCGCTGTGAACCCACGACGATGAGATCTTCGGGACAAATCTCGGCACAAAGATCGCAGGCGATACAAAGGGTCTCTCCCGTCACGGGATCATTGTTGAGACGGGGTGCTCCCTTATACCTTTCCGCCAGCTTCGGTTTTTCAAGCGGGTACTGTTCCGTGTAAACCTTCCGGTAGGTGTAACGGAAAGTCAACGCCATACCCTTCAAGATATCGACGAAAAAGATGCGCCTCAAAAAGTCCATCATTCTTCAATCTCACAAAAATGCAAGCAGAACTCCCGCAGTGACAATGACATTGCCCAGTGCCACAGGCAAAAAGATTTTCCAGCCATATTGCATCAGTTGATCAAACCGGAAGCGGGGCAAGGTTCCCCGCACCCAGATGAAAACATAAAGAAACAAAAATACTTTGCCCAGGAACCACACCACGCCTGGGATGAGATCCAGGAACCACAACCACTCATAGCTCGGAAAGGGGCGCAGCCATCCCCCCAAAAACAGGACCACTGCTATGG